>PXDI01000077.1 GCA_003565095.1 PVC group bacterium
ATCGGATGAGAAACGGTCGACGACTTATGTTGCGCACAACATAACTCGTCAGCCGAAATGGACGGGAAAAGAAAAGAAAACAGGAGTTTAGAGCGGTTCTCAAAAGTTTTGTCGTGACAGAACAGACATTACCACGTCCGCTGACCTTGGTCGGCGGACGGAAAAATTCAAATAAGGAAAAACCTTCAAACGACAAATTGAGCCCATATAGAGCAAGACAAAGTGGTTACCAAAGTTCTTGCTCCCAAAGGGCTCATATCTTTGTTTTCAATGTCGTTTTTCAGAATTCTCTTGCTCGCCGACCAAGGTCAGCGAGCGTAATTAAGACATAACTTTCCAGAATCACTATATAGCTGCGTAAACCAGGAGTCGGTGTTAAGTGAAATTTCTTTTATTTTTTATCGGGTTGATGTTACTGCCGCTCTGCGCGGGGGTTTCGTGGGCGCTGGCTGACATTGTGCAACTGGTCCGCCCTGAGTCGCTGCAGACTGTGCCGGCGGCATTCTGGTGGCTGAGCGGCGGGTTCGGCCTGTGGCTGATATGCTGGTTTGTGCTGCCGCGGCCGATGCGCAGTTACGTGCTGGCACACGAATTAACCCACGCATTGTGGGCGCTGCTGATGGGCTCACGGGTTCTAAATATGCGCGTTTCAAAACGCGGTGGAGCAGTCAAGCTCTCTAAAAGCAATTTTATGATCAGCCTGGCACCCTATTTCTTCCCGCTATACACCATGCTGCTGGTTCTCGGATATCTGATATTGCAGATTTTCTATGACCTTTCGGCATGGTATGGGCCGTGGCTGGGACTGATCGGCCTGACCTGGGGCTTTCATTTAACGTTTACCGTTGCCGCCCTCGCACGGCACCAAAGCGATGTCCACGAATACGGGCGGGTCTTTTCCTACGGCTTGATTTATCTACTGAACATAACCGGTCTCGGACTGTGGATAACCGCAGTAACTCCAGTAACACTCGAACAATGGGCGGAAACCTCCGGCGGACGCACGGTCCAGTCCTATCGTTTTATCGGGACGGGCACAGTGTATCTGGCGCGAAAAATTCAGGACTAACCTCCCGTGGAGGAATTGAGGTGACACTGTTTATCCCCGCTCGCTGACCTTGCGTCGGCGAGCGGAAAGATCGGGAAAAGAATCATGTAAAACAAAAACACATATTGAGCCCGTATTGAGCAAGATTATGTGTTTCATGCTGTTTTTGCTCCAACAGGGCTCATTTTCTTGTGTTCACAATACCGTTTGGCAGAATCTTCTTACTCGCCGACGCAAGGTCGGCGAGCGCTTAAAATCGCACGGATACTGGCAAAACGTGTCATTTTTATGGTGCGGCTCAATCCGCTCGGGCGACGGCAATCACCCCGGAGCGTGACACATCAATGATGGTATAGGGCCGCAGCAGGTCGAGAAAATCGCCAACCCGCTCACGCTCCGCCACCATCTGGATGGTTAATGACTTTTTCTGCACGGAAACTACCCGCGCATCAAAAACATCTGCCAAAGCGATCAGCTCCGCGCGCTTGCCGGAGGGGGCATTGACCTCAACCAGCACCAGTTCGCGGTTAAGATAGCGCTTCTGGGTCAGATCGGTGACCTTGATAACATCCACCATCTTGTTAAGCTGCTTGGTCACCTGTTCGAGCACGCGTTCATCACCAGGCACCTGCATCGTAAGGCGTGAAACCTGCGGATCCTGCGTCGGGGCAACATTTAATGTCTCAATATTGTAGCCGCGCCCGGAAATGATGCCGACAATCCGCGCCAGCACACCGGGATGATTCTCAACTGAAGCCGTGATAACATGCTTTTTCATCTTATTCTACCCCTTCTTTTCATGCCGTTCTGTCAATAATTGCGCCCCAGTCCTGGGGCTAATCGTCGTTTCATCAAGTACTTGGAGCTAATTGGGTTGTTCTCCCCCATTATCCAGTTGTTAGGAGCTAGGTATTAGGCGTTAGGAGTTTCCCCAGATACTCATGCATCTTGCACTAATTTCTAGCGCCTAACACCTAATCCCTGACGCCTACCGCACTGTCTTCGCTGCTCACCTTTCATGCTTTCCATACACCTTTTGACAGTACCTCATGCCATGCTGTGGATCATTTCGGTCAATGACGCCCCCGGCGGGACCATCGGATACACATTTTCATTTTCTTTGACAATACATTCAACAACGCACGGCCGCTTGCTGCGAATGGCCTTGCGCAACGCCGGCGCAACTTCGTTTTTCTGCGTCAGGCGCATCCCCAGCGCACCGTGCGCTTCAGCAATCTTCACAAAATCGGGCAGATAAGCCGGAGGCTTGCCGCGTCCGGCCTTTTTGCCGCCCAGATGCGTGGCGGAATATTCGCTCTTGTAAAACATCTCCTGCCACTGCCGCACCATACCAAGATAGCCGTTGTTAAGGATAACGACATTTATCGGCAAATCATGCTCAACGGCCACCACGAGTTCTTGAATATTCATCTGGGTTGAACCGTCACCGCCGATATCGACAACGGTGGCATCGCGCAATGCGGCCTGCACACCGATTGCCGCCGGCAGCCCAAAACCCATTGTGCCCAGTCCCCCCGACGAAATGAACGTGCGTGGTTTGGTGTATTTGAAGAAATGCGCGGCCCACATCTGATGCTGTCCCACTTCGGTAACAATCACGGCATTGCCGCGGGTCACTTCGTATATCTGCTCAATAACATATTGCGGCAGCAACTGGGTAGTCTGGGTATCATACGCCAGCGGATACTGTTCCTGCCACTGTTTGATCTGGTTCAACCAGCCAGAGCGTTTGAGCGTTTTAACCTGCGGTATCAGCAACGGCAGAATCCGCGCCGCATCGCCAACCACCGGGATATCAATGATCACACTCTTGTCAATGGCCGACGGATCAATATCAATATGCGCCTTGAGGGCATGCGGTGCGAATTCGGAAATCTTGCCGGTTACCCGGTCATCAAACCGGGCGCCGACCGAAATCAGCAGATCGCATTCACTGACCGCCTTGTTGGCGGCCGCACTGCCGTGCATGCCCAGCATGCGCAGCGCCAGCGGATCGGTTTCCGGAAACGCCCCCAACCCCAGCAGGGTGGTTGTCACCGGAATATGCGCCTTGCGTGCCAGACGGGTCAAGTCCGCAGCGGCACCTGAAGCAATCACGCCGCCGCCGACATATAGCAGCGGCTTCTGCGCCTTATTAATGGCTTCCGCCAGTTTGGCGACCTGTTTCGGGTGCCCGTCCATTGACGGACGGTAGCCGCGCAGATAGTCCATGTTTTTGGGACGCACTGCATTGCTGGCGCTGCGTTGAACATCCTTCGGGATATCAATCAACACCGGGCCGGGCTTGCCGGTGCGGGCAATATGGAAAGCTTCAGCTATGATCCGCGGCAAATCATCAACATTATGCACCAGATAGTTGTGCTTGGTAACGGCACGGGTAATCCCGGTGGTGTCGGCTTCCTGGAAGGCGTCATTGCCGATCATCGATGATGGCACCTGTCCGCTCAGACAGACCATCGGAATCCCGTCCATATAAGCGGTTGCCAGCCCGGTGACGGCATTAGTTGCCCCCGGACCGGAGGTGACAATGCAACAGCCGGTTTTACCGGTTGCCCGCGCATAGCCGTCGGCCATATGGGTGGCCCCCTGTTCGTGACGCGTCAGAATAAACTCGAAATCCGAATGGTACAGCTCGGCAAAAATATCCAGCACCGCTCCGCCCGGTAATCCGAATATGGTTTTCACTCCCTCGGCCTTCAGGCCGTCCATTATCAATTTAGCTCCGGTCTTCATAATCTCTCTCCGTTTTCTTTCCTATCCACTAAAAACAAAACCCACCATGGTTTTCCACGGTGGGCATCGCATCCTGAAGAGCAGGGAACCTCGTCCCTATACGCTCATGGCCGCGACGCACACCGGCCCGTAAGCAGTACTACTACAAGTACTGCCTGTTCCGGTACTATCGCCGCCACTAAGCTTTTCTTATTCATAACTGCGTAATAATGCCCTACTTGCCCCGTCGCGTCAATTTTAAATTCTGCGCCACCGGTAGCCATTAAAGCTTGAATTGCCTATCTCTCGTTAGTCCGTAAAGAGATCAGCCGACATGCTTTGGTTTATTGTGGTACTCATATTCAACCGGCTTATCGGCGGCTTTCATCAAACGCTGATAACTGACAGTACGGCCATCTATTTCCGCGAGAATTTCCTTCCAGTTAACCGGCAACGCACTCTCTCCGTAATGATCAAAATAGTCCAGAAAAGATTTTATGCAGAGCCGGATAACCTGCGACCGGTTCTGTAAGCCGGTTAATTCCGACACCCTGTCCAACCGCTGAATCAGGTCATCCGGAAGCTTTACTGGTATAGGTTTAGACTTCGACATTTTAAAACATCCATATTTTCCATGCGTACCATAACACAGCCAGCCCGGTAAAAAACAGCGATTTTTTCTGTTGACTGAAGTATAGCACCGTTATACTTTACCGTCGTAATGACGAGATTTGCGCAGCACGTAAAGGTTTGTCTGGACAAGAAAACACTGAAGCGACTCCGTCGCGCTTCCGGTGCACTTGGCCTGTATAAGGATGCCGACCTTATAAGACTGGCCATTGAGCGCGAATTGCCCGGAATAGAGCTGAACGGCCGCAAACCGCTTGCGGCCAACAGCAATGAGGAGAAACTAACATGATCCCTGATTCCGGTAACGGCGTTAAATCTTGTGATGCAGGAAAGCTGCTTGTGGTGGATGATGACACTGCGGTGCGCCGCTCGATTGTGCGGATTCTTGCATATTACTTTCCCGAGTACGAAATAGATGAAGCTCAGGATGGCGCGGTGGTGCTCGAAATGTTCAAGAAACAGCATCACAAGATAATATTATCGGACTTACACATGCCGATTATGAACGGCGAAGAGGCGTTTAGCCATATAAAGAAGTTTTGTTCAGAAAACAAATGGCATATGCCCCGGTTTGTCTTTATCTCGGGCTATGATGCAGATTGTCGCATAAAAGAACTTGTTGCGTCCGATACTGAACACTGCCTGCTGCACAAACCTGTCGCCAGCAAAAAACTTGTGGAAGCCATCGGCGCACGCCTCTAGTAACGGCACCTCGAATAGAGAATTATTGTTATCACTTTTTTCACGCCCGTCCGCCGATGTCCTAAGGGTCTAGGCGGGATATTTATTCCGATCGTCTTCGATCTCTGATCCATCCGTCCTCAACCTGTATTCTTTACGCGCGCTGCTGTTTGCGCTAGGGTTGTGCAAAACCGGAGAAAACAAATGAGCTGGTTGCTGAAAGAAGATACATTTACTGCATTGAATAATGAAGCCCGTGATACGGTTTTCACGATCGGCAGCGGACCGGTCTGCACCCGCGGGACCCGCGCGGAAGATGGTCCGTACAGTTTTCGCGCGGTGTATGTTTCCGGACTGTACACCCGTGCAGGCTATGGCCTGAATTACTTCATGGGCGCCCCTGACTGGCTGCCGCTGAGCGTGCAGGCAGATGAAAAGATTCTGCCGTGTGTTGAATCATCCCGCCAACTCGATATGCGCAGCGGCATTCTTTTACGCACTGCCATATTTGAGAACCCCGGGGCGCGCGTTTCTCTGCACGAAGAGCGCTTCGCCGCTTTGCACGACCCTTTCCTGATGCTGCAGCAGGTCCGCGTACAGATCGAGCGCGCTGAAACCGGCCTGCAGATCGTCATGGGAATCGACGGAAACATCCGTAACCATCGCGCTAAATATTTCAAGCCGGGACAAATGCCAAATGTTGACAGACGTGGTGTGCGGCTTACGGAGGTTATCGCCGCAGATGCTTCCGCAAAAGGACTGCATGTGCTGCTGCGCTCACCATCCACCGGACGCCGCGCGGCCGCACACGGAGCTGTCCGACAGACGGCAGGACCGCAACTGCAATGCTTATACCGCGCCAAAGACGACCGGGTTGAAACGGTTTTCAATATTCCGGCGGCATCCTCCGGGAAAAGCTTCGTCTTTGAAAAATGTGTACGCCTCTCGGCGGATATCCCATGGCCGGACGGAACACCGGGACACAACGCGGACACCGCCCTGCCGGCGGAAAACGGCTCTCTTCCGGCCGCGCAATCATATCAGCAATCAAAAGATATGCATATTGCCGCATGGGAAACATTCTGGCAGACTGCCGATATTCAGATCGAAGGTGACGAAGCCGCACAGCAGGCGGTACGGTTTGCCGTCTGGTCCACACGCATCTGCTCACCGGTCAATTCCGGCCTTTCTTCAGTCGGTGCCAAAAACCTAAGCGGCGACTGGTACCGCGGGGCGGTTTTCTGGGATTTTGAAATGTTTCAACTGCCGCTGCTGACCGCACTGGCGCCGGAACAGGCGCGTAACCATATTATGTACCGTTATCGGCGGCTGCCGTCAGCACGCGTGCTGGCAGCACAGGACGGTTATCAAGGCGCGCGCTTCCCGTGGCACTCCTACAGCACCGGACTTGAGGAACCGCCGGTCTTCGGTGGGTTCCTTTACCAGCAATTGCACATCAATGCCGCTGTCGGCTGGTCAGTACTGCATTATTATGCCATGACGCATGACCGGAAGCTGCTGCAGGAAGCCGGACTGGAAATACTGATTGAACTGTGCCGCTTCTGGGTTTCGCGCATGGAGCAGGATGAAAAAGGCATTCTGCACATCCGCAATGTCTGCGGCCCGGATGAAGTCCATCAGGGAATCGACGACAACGCCTACACCAACCGCATGGTGCAAGTGCTGCTGCATGAAACAGCCCGCCTGCTG
>PXDI01000323.1 GCA_003565095.1 PVC group bacterium
AGGCGGAAGCTCAGGCCAAAGCCGCCGGCGCACGCCGTACGGTAATGCTTAACGTGGCCGGGGCATATCATTCGCCGTTGATGGAATCTGCCGCGCAGCAGCTCGCCGAAGTGCTGGCGGATGTTGCAATTCAGGCACCGGCGGTGCCGGTGGTATCGAATGTTACCGGGAAACCGCACGGTGCGCCGGATGAAATCCGGCAGCAGATGCTCCGGCAGGTGACCGGTTCGGTGCGCTGGCTGGATTGTGTGGGTACCATGCAGACGATGGGCGTTGCCCGTTATATTGAAATCGGCCCGGGTAAAGTGCTGGGCGGATTGATCAAACGGATTGACAAAGATGCCGAAACAGGTAATGTTCAAGATCTTGCTTCGCTTGAGCAGTTAAGCGTTAATTGAGGATGACTTTCAAAATACAGACGGAGGGCTTGTAATGGGAATGCTTGAAGGTAAGACGGCACTGGTAACCGGTGCAGCGCGCGGGATCGGCCGGGCAATTGCTGAAACCCTGGCGGCAGAGGGTGCGGATCTGGCGTTGTGTGATTTGCAGGCTGAATGGCTGGCGGATACCGCTGCGGCAGTAAAGGCGTTGGGCCGGCGCGCCGAGGTGTTTGCAGTGGATGTCAGTAATTCTGGGCAGGTCCAGGCCGCCGTGGATGGCGCCGTGAAGACATTCACAAAACTGGATATTCTGGTAAATAATGCCGGCATCACCAAGGACGGTCTGATGGTACGCATGTCGGATGAAGACTGGGATGCGGTACTGAATGTCAACCTGAAGGGCACTTTTCTCTTTACCAAGGCCGCGGCACGGCCGATGATGAAACAGCGCAGCGGCGCAATAATCAATATCGCCTCGATTATTGGCTTGATTGGCAATGCCGGTCAATGTAACTATGCAGCATCGAAAGCCGGGGTAATTGCTTTCACAAAATCCAGCGCCAAAGAGCTGGCCGGTCGGAATATCCGGGTGAACGCGGTGGCGCCGGGCTTTATTGAATCAAAGATGACGGAAGTGCTGTCGGAGGATGTGAAACAGCAGATGCTGGATGCCATACCGTTGAAGCGGTTTGGCGGAGCGGAGGATGTGGCCAGGGCGGTTTTGTTTCTGGCGGGTGACCATTCGTCGTATATTACCGGGCAGACGCTTTCGGTAAACGGCGGGATGGCAATGATGTAACAGCCCCAGGAGGGGCAAGAGGTAGTAACCTAACATAAGGAGCGATCATGTCATTAGAGGACAAGGTCAAGGAAATCATCGTGGAACAGTTGGGCGTGAGTGCGGATCAGGTCAAGCCGGAAGCTTCGTTTATTGAAGATCTCGGCGCTGACTCACTTGATACGGTTGAACTGGTCATGGCTTTCGAAGAGGAATTCGGCGCGGAAATTCCGGATGAAGACGCCGAAAAGCTGACAACCGTCGGTGGCGTTATTGAGTATCTTAAAGGCAAGGGCTTTGATGCCTAAGCAGTGCTAATGGGCCGGGGCGGCGCTTATTTCACGCGCCGTTCCGGCTTTTTCTAAAATTTCCCCGTGGGTGAGCATGTCGGGGCAGCAGGAGTTTTGAGAAGATGAGAAGGGTCGTCGTCACAGGGATTGGGGTGGTCTCTCCCGTTGGATCTGAATTGCAGACTTTCTGGACGCGCATTCGGGAGGGACAGTCGGGAATCGGACCGATTACCAAATTTGATGCCTCACGCATCGACAGCCGGATTGCTGGGCAGGTAAAAGAATTTGATCCGGATGCATTTGTTCCGAAAAAAGAGCAGCGCCGGATGGATGAGTTCAGTCTTTTCGGTATGGCGGCTGCCGATATGGCGATAGCCGACGCAGGCTTAGCGGATGACGGCGGCGACCAGACCCGCAAGGGGGTAGTGGTCGGGTCCGGTATCGGCGGACTGCGCACCCTCGAAATCCAGCATTCGGTATTACTGGAAAAGGGCCCTTCACGCTGTTCACCGTTTATGATCCCGCAGATGATCAGCAATATGGCCGCAGGCTTGATTGCCATTAAACATAATTTTCAGGGCCCGAATTATTCGGTGGTTTCAGCATGTGCCTCGGCCGCGCATTCAATTGGCGATGCCATGAAAATTATCCAGCGCGGCGATGCAGACGTAATGCTGGCCGGCGGAACAGAGGCCTCGGTAACCGAGCTGGGCGTCGCCGGTTTTGCTGCGATGAAGGCTTTGAGTACACGTAATGATGATCCGCAGCACGCTAGCCGTCCGTTTGACCGTGATCGTGACGGTTTTGTGATTGGCGAAGGTGCCGGAATTCTTGTGCTGGAAGATCTCGACCGCGCGGTTGCGCGCGGTGCCAGAATCTACTGCGAGGTTGCCGGATTCGGTATGACTTGTGATGCCTACCATATTACCGCCCCGGCCGAAACCGGCGAGGGTGCAACCCGTGCAATGAAAATGGCGATGAATGATGCCGGACTCAATCCGGACGAAATCTCCTATATCAATGCGCATGGAACAAGTACACCGCTCAATGACAAGATTGAGACACGTGCGATCAAGGGCGCGCTGGGTGAAGAGGCTGCGCGCAAGGTGATGATCAGTTCTTCAAAATCGATGACCGGGCATCTGCTGGGTGCCGCGGCCGGCATTGAGTCGGCTGTGTGCTGTATGGCAATGCTGCATGGGGTTGTGCCTCCGACAATTAATCACGAGAATCCTGATCCTGAGTGCGATCTGGATTATGTGCCGAATGTCGCCCGTGAGGCAAAAGTGAGCGCCTGTCTCAACAATTCGCTGGGATTCGGCGGGCACAATGCCTGCCTCGCATTCAAAGCATATCAATAATGCCCCGTAAAGCTATCGCTGCTGCTGTTCTGGTTGCACTCCAGTCGGTAGCAGCGTTTTGTTTTGCTGAGGAAGATATCAGGTACACCGTAAAACTGCGCGGCGTAAGCACAGCAGCCCTGCGGCGTGAAATGCGCTCAGAGGCTGATACCGTGCTGTTGCGCCGCCGCCGCCCTCGTTCAGTGCTGCAACTCCGGCGCCGTATTGAACGCGATGTTCTCCGCTTTGAAACACTGCTGCGGTCTTACGGTTATTACTCCGCAGAAATTGAATACGTCATTGAACCGCGCCGCCGCCGCCGGCAGGTCGTTTTTCTGGTCGATAAAGGTCCGCAGTTCCGTATTGGTAACAGCAAAGTGGTTCCGGCAGATGCCTTCGCCCGTGAATTGGTGTTGGATCAGAATACAAGCGGACTGGTTGCCGGGCAGCCGGCGATTGCCCTCGATATCACTCGTGCCGCACAGCAGATTGCGGAATATTGCCGGCAGCACGGGTACCCCTTTGCGGCAGCCGCAGTTAAGGAGGTTGTGGTTGACCACGCATTGCGATCGGTGGATGTGCTGTTTTCTGTGGAAGCAGGGACCCCGGCCGTTTTTGGAACTTTTGAGGTTAGTGGACTGGAAAAAGTGCGCCGAAAGTTTGTCGCGGCAAGGATTAAATGGCAGGAAGGTGATCCATACGACAGTGCTGTCATAACCGCGACGCGGGATGCCCTGGCAGGCAGCGGGCTCTTTTCCGTATTACGCTTTGAACATGCTGATGAGACGGATGCCGATGGCCGGCTGGCGGTTCATCTGGACTTACGCGAGCGAGCCCACCGTTCGGTGGCCCTGGGGACAGGCTATCACAGTGATGACGGAATGCGTGCTTCGGCCGCATGGGAGCATCGCAACCTGCGCGGCGGCGGTGAGCGGTTAATGTGCGATGTGCAGGTGACCGAATACAGTTACGGTGCCGGTGCCCGTCTGCGGATTCCTGCAATCGCGCGGCCCGGCCGCTTTGTCATCATCCGCTTGCAAGGGGGCGTTGAAAAGCCCGATGCCTTTGAAAGCCGCAGTATTGCATTTCAGAGCCTGCTGGAGACTCCGCTTGGCAGTAACTGGACATTCGGGCGGGGGCTCGGGGTGAAGTATGCCGATGTCCGGGATGAGGTCGGCGCAGAACACTATAATCTGCTGTATATTCCTTTGCTGCTGGATGGGACTACTGTGAATAACCCGCTCGATCCGCACCGTGGTATGCGCTGGTTTATATATACCGCCCCTTATGTCGATACGCTTGATTCATCAACAACTTTTCTGAAATCGCGGACGGGGGTCTCGTATTACCGGCGTATTGCACGGCGGCCGGCGCTGACCGCTGCCGCCAGATGTACCGCCGGAAGTATCGTCGGCACCGCGCATTCAGTCATCCCGGCGGATGAACGTTTTTATGCCGGGGGCGGGGGGTCGGTGCGCGGTTATGCCTATCAGTCAGTCGGCCCTTTGTATGAAAACGGAAAACCGCGCGGCGGACGTTCTTACGGGCTGCTTTCGGCCGAATTGCGCTGGCGCGTCGGCGGCAACTGGGGGCTGGTTGCTTTTGCCGACGGCGGCATGGTTGATTTGGATGGTGTGCCGTTCGCCGGTGATTCCTTCTTCCGCGGCGTCGGCGGCGGCATGCGCTATTTCACCCCGGTCGGACCATTACGCGCGGATGTGGCAGTGCCGCTTGATAAACGTGATGGAATCGATGACAGCTTTCAGGTTTATGTGAGTCTGGGACAGGCTTTTTAGCATGCTAACAATCAAGATAACACTGAAAATTATCACCAAGCTGACGCTGCTATGCGTGCTGCTGATTGTTCTATTGACGGCTTTTGTTTTGAGCCCGCCGGGTTTGAAACTGGCTGCTATATATGCCGGTCGGCTGGTGAAATCAGAAACCGGCCTGAATTCAGGATTAAGCGGCATGCGGTGGTCGTTCCGTCCGCTCACTCTGCATGTATCACAGTTTGAGCTTGCCCGTGATCATGAAACGCCGTTTATTGTCCTGGAAAATATGCGCCTGTCTTTTTTGCGGTTTTCGCGTGACTTTCCTGTAAGCGCCGCCGCTGATATATCGCACTTTCTGCCGCCGGTGCCGGGAATCGGTTATTTTGACGACAGTGCGGCTCTTTCCGGCCGCTTTCTGCTGGACGGTAGCCTGGCGGCCCCGCGTGCGGTATTAACCCTTCAAAGCGGAGCAATCCGCCCGCGTGACGACCGCTATTGGGACGGACCGCCGGCCGGATTATGGTTTTCAATACTAGCCGCCGACGGGCGGTTAGTGTCTGAAATGCGTCTTGACGGACTGCCGGGACAGCCGCTTGCCGCGCGGCTGGATCTGCCGGTCGATGCCACCGTCAGACCGTTCCGCTTTGGCTTCAGACCGGATGGAAGTGTCAGCGGTTCGCTGTCGGCTGCGACAGATCTGGGGGCGCTGTCACGCTTGCTGGTGCTGGATGTGCACCGTTTACATGGGACTTTTACTGCCGCCATGAGTCTGGACGGAACTGTGGATGAACCACATTTTACCGGAGGTATAGGCTGGCAGGGCGGTTATGAAAATGAGCGGACAGGTACAATTCTACGGAATATCGAGTTATTAATGGGAGCCTCCCGCGACCGTCTGGTTATCGAACGTGCCGCGGCGGTTGATGGAGCCCGCGGCAGCATTACCGCCGCCGGGGATGTCCTTTTGCGCCACGGACGCACGCTGCCGTATGAGTTTGTTATTCAGCTTGATGATCTTGAATTAATGAGGACTGACACTGCTGTGGCATCCGGCAGCGGTAAGCTTACATTGAAAGGCAGCAGTGAGGCGGCCATGCTGCAAGGTGCACTGGTTATCTCCCCGCTGGAGATAAACATTCCCGAGAGAATCGGTGCGACGGCCGTTGCATTGCCCGTCAGGGAGATAAATCTGCCGCCGGGGCGTATGACTGTACCTGCCGCCGAACCACAAGCGATGAATTATCCGTTTGGTCTTGATGTGCGGATCGACATTCCTGACCGGGCATATGTGCGTGGACGCGGGCTTGATTCCGAGTGGGGCGGACGGTTGCATATCGATGGCAATATCTCTCGTCCGGTTGTCAGCGGCGAGTTTTCGGTTATTCGTGGAAGGTTTATGTTTTTCGGACGGCGGCTGGTCATCCGCCGCGGCCGGATCATGCTGGATGGCGCATTTCCACCTGCGCCTATACTGGATGTTGCAGCGGTGGTGCGCACCGCAGGCATCACGGCTAATATGGAATTGTCGGGCAGCCTGGCTGCGCCGGTTGTCGCGCTTTACTCTGTACCGGAACTGCCGGAAGATGAATTGCTCGCCCGTCTCCTTTTCGGGCGTGATGTTGCGCGCATTTCGCCTTTGCAGGCGCTGACTATGGCACGTGCCGCCAATACCCTGCGCGGACGGCGCAGCACCGTCGATTTGCTGGGTGAGGGCCGCCGTTTACTGCATGTTGACCAACTGGATATCCGCGAAGCGGAAACAGAAGGTGAACAGCCGGTTGTCAGTGTGGGTAAGTATCTTGGCGACAGAATCTTTCTTGAGTTTGAGCGCGGGCTGGGCATCGACGCAAGCCGGGCGGTAATGCAGATTGAGTTGACGCCGCGTATCAGTCTGGAAACAGAAGCCGGCACAGAAGCCGATGCCGGACTCGGACTGCTCTGGACATGGGAGTACTGAGCTTTACTGTTCTTCTTCAACCCGCAGCGGGGTGACAGAGCGCACGTCGGCACGCGGAATGGTGCGGATGATGCCCGGTCTGGTCTCTACTCTGAAATTGCCTTCACCATCGCGTTCAACAAGGACCCCGCGGTAGACTTCGGATGCGGTGCGCACTTCAATATCCGGAATAAAACGCCGCGCCATTACTTCATGCAGAACTGCGGTCTTGTCGCGCTCGATTTCAACTTTGACTTCTTTGGTGTAATAGCCGCGCCGGGCCAGACGAATGCTGCGCTC
>PXDI01000311.1 GCA_003565095.1 PVC group bacterium
CTCTAACCGGGCTCATTTTTGTTTGTTTAAGCACTTTTTCCTTTACCTCAATTTTCTTGTCCGCCGAGCAAGCTCAGCGGACGCTGCCTTTGGTCTTCAGTCTCCTGCCCCCTGCCGCCTGGCTCCTGAAACATTTGCCTATCGTCCGACGGCTTCGCGGCTGTTGCGGATGGCGCAGAAATCTTTGCCGCACATGGTGCAGTAGTCATCCCCGGCGTCGTGTTTACGTGCGGACTGGTAGCGGTGGCGCGCAGTGTCCGGATCGAGCGCCAGTTCAAACTGGCGGTTCCAGTCGAACTGAGCCCGGGCCTGAGATATGGCGCGGTCACGTTCGCGCGCCCCGGGCAGATTGCGCGCAACATCCGCGGCATGAGCGGCAATGCGGTAGGCAATCACTCCGGCATGCACATCTTCATCACAGGGCAGGGCCAGGTGTTCGGCCGGGGTGACATAGCAGAGCAATGAGGCCCCGTGAAATGCCGCGGCGGTCGCACCGATTGCTGAAGTAATGTGATCGTACCCCGGCGCAATATCGGTGACAACCGGGCCGAGTACATAAAACGCCGCACCGTCACAAACCTGCTGCTGCCGTTCCATGTTCATCTGGATTTCATTAAACGGGACATGTCCCGGGCCTTCAACCATCACCTGGACACCGGCATTGCGGCAGCTTTGCACCAGCTCGCCGAGGACATCCAGTTCCGCAAACTGGGCGGCATCACTGGCGTCGTCGATACATCCCGGGCGTAATCCGTCACCAAGAGAAACGGTAACATCATGTTGCCGGCAGATATCCATGATTTCATCCCAGACTTCATAGAAGGGGTTTTCGCGCTGATGGGTGACCATCCAGTTAGCCAGCAGGGCACCGCCGCGGCTGACAATACCCAGCAGGCGTTTGGCGGCCAGATCCACATGGCTGCGCAGCAGGCCGGCATGCAGGGTCATGAAATCGACCCCTTCCTCCGCCTGGGTTTTGATAACATCCAGCAGCAGTTCCGGCGTTAATTTTAATGATTCGCCGTTCAATCTTGAAACCGCTTCATAAACCGGAACAGTGCCAAACGGCACAGGGCAAGCTGCCAGCAGGGTTTGCCGGATCGACGAAAGATCATTACCGACACTCAGATCCATCAGGCAGTCGGCGCCGGCATTCAGTGCAATCTGCATTTTACGCACCTCGCTGCCGTCATCTGAGCGTTCCGGCGAGCGGCCAATATTGGCATTGACTTTAGTGCGAAAAGCCCGGCCGACCACGTATGGTTTGAGTGCAGTGTGGGCCGGATTGCAGGGGATTACTGCGCGCCCGGCCGCAATTTCCGTAACGATATTTTGTGGGTCAACGCCTTCGCTTTGTGCGGCGGCGCGCATCGCGGGCGTAATGCACCCTTGTTGAGCCTGTTGGTATTGTGTCATTATATAATTTCTGCCTTAAAGCAATGGTGCGATTACAAGCGACACCACGCTCATCAGCTTGATCAGAATATTCAGAGAAGGACCGGCGGTATCCTTGAACGGATCGCCGACGGTATCGCCGATGACCGCCGCCTTATGGGCGTCGGAGCCTTTGCCGCCCAGAGCGCCGCCTTCGATATATTTCTTGGCGTTATCCCACGCGCCGCCGGCGTTTGACATGAACAGAGCCATCATTACGCCTGAAGCGGTGACACCTGCCAGCACACCGCCGAGCATTTCCGGTCCGCCGATAAATCCGACAATCACCGGCGTGAGCATACCCAGCAGGGCCGGTGCGACCATTTCCTTGATGGCGGCTTTAGTTGAAATGTCGACACAGCGTGCGTAATCGGGTTTGGCTTTGCCTTCCAGCAAACCGGGGATATCGCGGAACTGACGGCGGACTTCCTCGATCATTGCAAAAGCCGCGCGTCCGACAGCACCCATTGCAAATGAGCTGAAGAGGAACGGCAGCATGGCGCCGAGCAGCAGTCCGGCGGTAACGGTGGGTTTGGTAACATCAATTACATCAATCCCGACGGTTTCGCGGAAAGCGGCAAACAGCGCGAGCGCGGTGAGTGCGGCTGAACCGATGGCGAAGCCTTTGCCGATGGCGGCGGTGGTGTTGCCGACGGCGTCCAGTTTATCGGTGCGTTCGCGCACTTCCTTGGGCAGCTCGGCCATTTCGGCCAGTCCGCCGGCGTTATCGGCAATTGGGCCATAGGCGTCAACCGCCAGTTGAATGCCGGTGGTTGCCAGCATACCGAGCGCGGCGATTGCAATGCCGTATAGTCCGGCAAAGCGGTATGCCACCAGGATGGCGGCGCACAGGGCGATAATCGGGAGGGCGGTGGATTGCATGCCCGTGCCGAGTCCGGCAATGATGTTGGTGGCCGCGCCGGTTTCAGATTGCTGGGCAATTCTGCGTGCCGGGCTTTTGCTTTCCGAGGTATAATATTCGGTCAGCATACCGATTGCAACGCCGCCGATCAGTCCGGCGATGGTCGCCCAGAAGATTCCATTAGCGTTGTAGACTTCGCCGCTCAGTTCAAAACTGGCGGGTGCCAGCCAGCGCACCAGCGGAAATGTCAGTACGGCCATGATGATTGCTGCGCCGAAAGTTCCGGTGTTCAGTGCGGTTTGCGGGTTACCGCCTTCGCTGGTGCGAACAAAAGTTGTGCCGATAATGGAAATAACGATTCCGGCGGCGGCCAGAGCCAGCGGCAGCATTACCAGTTCGCTGTGTCCGGCGGCGGCGCCAAGCACCATTGCGCCGACGATCGCGCCGATATAGGATTCAAACAGGTCAGCGCCCATCCCGGCAACATCACCCACGTTGTCGCCGACGTTATCGGCGATTGTGGCCGGGTTGCGCGGGTCATCCTCCGGTATGCCGGCTTCGACCTTGCCGACCAAATCCGCTCCGACATCAGCGGCTTTGGTATAGATGCCGCCGCCGACGCGTGCAAACAGGGCGATTGAGCTGGCGCCCAGGGAAAAGCCTGAAAGAATCGGGAGGACTGTTGATTTCAACAGTTCAACTTCGGAACCGAAAGCAATCATATAAATGATCAGGAGGGAGGAGAGTCCCAGAATAGCCAGGCCGACTACACTCATGCCCATGACCGTGCCGCCCGAGAAGGCCACCATCAGGGCCTTCGGCAGGGATTCGCGTGCGCCGTTGGTGGTGCGCATGTTTGAAGCGGTGGCCACACGCATGCCGAAAAAGCCGGAGAGACCGGAGCAGATGGCGCCGACGACAAACGAGACCGCAACCAGCCACAGGAAAGTTCCCGGATTGCCGAGAATGTTGCCGACTGCCAGCAAAATCGCGACAATTACCACAAAGACAGAAAGGACTTTATATTCACGGGAAAGAAAAGCCATTGCACCTTCGCGCACGGCGGCGCCGATTTCCTGCATTCTTTCCGTGCCGGGATCCTGCCGGTTGATCCACTGTGTTTTGTACCACGCAAATCCCAATGCCAGAATTCCGCCCAGTATACCGACGATCGCAATACCCATAACCCGTTCTCCTTCCCTATGTGATTTGTACAACAACTCAGACTGTAAAAAGCGCAAAAACGCAATCAGGCAACAGATTATATGTTTTATATGCCTGTGTCAAATCTTGACTGATATCACTCAATTTTCCTTATGGTCAGCGCCCCCTGCCGCCTTTGCGTGCCGCGGCGTAGCACTTGTGCGAAGACTGGCGCGGCAGGAGCGGAAGATTGTCGCGAAAAGCGTTCTTTTTCCGACAATCTGATTCACCCGCGACATAAAGTCGCGGGGGTCTTTGTTCATAACTAGAATTGCTGGATATCAATCAAAATACACAAAATTCATTCTTTAACAATTTCGATGCCGGCGCTTGTGCCGATGCGGTTTGCGCCGGCTTCAATCATGGCTTCGGCGTCCTGCCTGTTCCGGATGCCGCCGCTGGCTTTGACCCCGAGGGTATCGCCCACGACTGAGCGCATCAGGCGGATATCCTCGACGGTTGCTCCGCCGCCGGCAAAGCCGGTGGAGGTTTTTACAAAATGCGCCCCGGCGGCGGCACAGGCCTCACAGGCGGTGCGTTTTTCGTCTTCGCGCAACAGGCAGGTTTCAAGGATAACTTTGACCAGAGCGCCTTCGGCGGCTTCAACAACCGCGGTGATGTCTTCGCGGACAGCCTGCCAGTTGCCGTCTTTTACCGCGCCGCCATTCAGGACCATATCCACTTCCGCCGCGCCCGCGCGGACGGCTTGACGCGTTTCAAAGACTTTCTGGACTGAATCAACCGCGCCCAGTGGAAACCCGACCACGGTGCAGGCGGCCACCGGGCTGCCGCTGAGCAGCTCGGCGGCCAGCGGCAGACGGTAGGGATTCACGCAAACGGCGGCGAAGCCGTATTGCACCGCTTCGGTGCACAGTCGGCGGATATCATCTGCTGTTGTCTCTGGTTTCAGCAGAGTGTGATCAATCATACCGGCGAGCTGCTGTGTCGTGATCATATTTCGCTCCGTTAGCGTTTGCGCACTGGCGGCAGGTGGACACAATGCCCCGCGGCGGCGTGTGCTGCTTCCATCCAGGCTTCCGACAGGGTTGGATGACTGTGAATGGTTTTGCCCAGTTCTTCCACGGTCCACTCGCCCTGTACCGCCAGAGTTGCTTCGGCGATCAGTTCAGTGGCATGCGGGCCGATTGCCTGCGCACCCAGCAGGCGTCCGGTTGCGTTATCGGCAATCCACTTGACAAAACCACCGGCTTCGTCAATGGCCATGGCCTTGCCGAGTGCCGCAAACGGAAACATACCGGTCTTGACGGTTATGCCAGCGGCCTGAGCCTCCTGTTCGGTCAGCCCCACTGCGCCGATTTCCGGAGCGGTAAAGATGCATGAGGGCACCAGCGTGGCGGCTCCGCGGCCGGCGCCCATAATGATTTCGGCGGCGGCCACGCCCTGGGCGGTGGCGGCATGCGCCAGTTGAATTCCGCCGGTAACATCACCAACGGCAAAAATGCCCGGAGCGGCGGTGCGCTGCATGGCATCAACCGGAATGAATCCGCGTTCATCGGTCTTGAGTCCGGCGGCGGCCAGATTCAGGTTGGCGGTCACCGGCACGCGGCCGACCGCTACCAGTAGCATATCGCCGCTGACGGTTTTGCCGTCAACAGTTCCACTGACTCCGTCCTTGCCGGCGGTAATATCCTGCAGCGCATGCCCGGTCATTACCTTGATGCCAAGATTTTTTTCCATAGCGCGGCGCAGTTCGCGGCGCACATCGCGATCCAGCGGCATTAGAATATCTTCCAGCATTTCAACCACGGTGACCTTTACGCCTAGCTGGGCGGCCATGCAGGCGAATTCGCAGCCGATCACCCCGCCGCCCAGTACCACCATGCTGTCCGGCAGCTTGTCGATATCCAGAAAGCTTCTGCTTTCCACTACCCGTTCATGCCGCGGTAGAAATTTAGGCATGGCTGATTCTGCGCCGGTTGCAATGACTGTGCCGGTTGTGCGGATGCGTTCAGTTTTTTTGCCATCGATCCGGATGACGTTGCGCTGCTCAAAAGAGGCGTTGCCGGAGAAAACTGTCACACCGTTGGTTTTCAGCAGCATTGTTATGCCGGTGCGCAGTTTTTCGACCACCTTGTTTTTGCGGGAGATCATGGCTGCATAATCCGCGGTTGCGCCATTAATTTTGATGCCGAAGCTTTCTGCATGGCCGATGCTGTGCAGCAGGCTTGATCCGGCAATCAGGGTTTTTGTCGGGATGCAGCCCCAGTTGAGGCATGTTCCGCCAAACTGTTCGCGTTCGATAAGTGCGACTTTTGCCCCGAGCTGTGCCGCGCGGATGGCGGCCGGGTATCCGCCGGGACCGGCGCCGATAACTGTTACGTCAAACGTTTCCATAATTCAATATCCTCCAGTTTCTGTTTAATTGCTCCAAGGAATTCGGCGCCTTTCAGTCCGTCAACAATCCGGTGATCGCATGACAGGGTCAGGCTCATCATTGAGCGTACCGCGAAATTACCGTTATCGGGAACGACCGTTTCAGTTGTCTTGCCGACGGCCAGGATGGCGGCTTCGCCGGGATTAATGATGGCGTTGAAAGTATCGACGCCCATCATGCCGAGGTTTGAGACGGTAAAGCTGCTGCCGGTCATTTCGTCCGGCAGCAGTTTGCCGTCGCGCGCCTTTTGAGTGAGCGTGCGGGCGGTATCGCGCAATTCCGGCAGCGAGAGCATATCGGCATTGCGGATAGCCGGCACGACCAGCCCCTGCGGGAGCCCGACTGCCAGGCCGAGATCAACACTGCCGCGCCATGAGACCGTTGTGCCGTCGGTGACGCTGTTGAGTTCCGGGAACTCATTCAACGACATGACTACCGCTTCGAGAATGAAGTCAGTGACGGTGTAGCGCGTTCCGGTGTCTTTCAGCTCCTGCCGGTATACCAGCAGGTCGGTCATATCGACTGTCATACTAACGTAGAAATGCGGAATGCCGCTGAAGCTCTGGGTGAGACGCTGCGCGATGATTTTGCGCATTTTGGTCATTTCGACCGGGCGTTCAGCCATGCGGCGGCGCACATCGTGTTCCAGCACTCTGCCGCCGGCACCAGTACCGCGCACTTCGAGCAGGTTGATGTTTTCGCGTACTGCCAGATCGCGTGCGGCGGGGGATACCGGCAGGCTATTGTATCCGCTTTGCTCCATATAGGCGCCCACATCCTTTTCCGTTACGCGGCCGTTTGGTCCGCTGCCGGAGACGGCGTCGGGATTAATCGCTTTGGTTTTGCAAAGCTTGCGGGCGCGCGGCGATACCGGTTTATGCGGTGCCGCGGCAGTTACCGGTGCC
>PXDI01000308.1 GCA_003565095.1 PVC group bacterium
GTTTCTGCTATCAGCGCGAGCGTAACGACGGTCCCGCAATGCGTTCCGCTGGAATTGTCTGCCTGCAGGCCATGGGTGACGAACACGCCGCCCAAGACCGCATCAGAATGGAAAATGCCGCAGATTTTATGCGTGAGATCAATCCGGCGGATTTGCGCCGGCATTTCTTCTACACCGCATACTATGTGGCTACTGCGGCCAATATGCTCAGCGACGAACACCGCGAAACGGTTCTTCCGCGCATGGAGGAGTTTCTTGTCGCACTGCAACGCGACGACGGCTCTTTTCCCAATAACAACGGCTATGACGGCGATGTATATGCCACCGCCTTTTCCGTTATCACCCTCGCCATCCGCTACCAGTACCTGCCCATTTATCAGGAATAACACGGCTCGGCATCATGAAGTCATGAAAGCACCAAGTCATGCCCCCTTCCTTACACTCACCGCACGCATGCGAGCTATCCCAGATGCTTATACCACACATTCATACTTTCAAGCTGTCCGCAAATCTGGGTGTTCTTGATCAATGTTCCGCCAAAAACAAAACCGCGCGCGGCAAAGACCGCATTCATCGGCATGGACATCGCACGCGCAATCGTGTAGGCGGTCTTGATGCCGAGTTCCGGCATCCGCGCTTCCATATGCGCAAGCAGTACCCGGGCAATTCCCTTGCCGCGACACACCGGCAATGTTGCAAAATCAGTCATTTCAACCACGGCATCTTCTTTTGCCATCTCCGCGGATGAAACCGCCGCAAGTTCCCCCTGCGAATGCACACAGTAATAAATCACATGCGACTCCATCGTCTGCCGGATATAATCAGGATCGTGAACCGGAAAGGGATAAGTCTCAAAAACCTGCCGGTATAAGGCGCTGATGGCTTTCGCATCATCAGTAACCGCCTGACGCAAGGAAAACCCCTCCGGTAATTGCGGAGCAGAAACCTGCGTAGCCGGCGCACGCTTCCGGGCCGCGGCAAGGTTAGCTTCAATTTCATCCGCTTGCTCGTCAACAGCACGCGTTTGATCAAAATACTTGCACATGAAAGCCGCCGCCTGACGGCCGCGAAAAAAACCGGGAACTTCAGCCTCACAACGGTAACCATGCTTAAGAAAAAGCGCCGCAGTATCCCCCGGCACTTTGGCAAAAATCTTTGAATACGACTCTTGCTCCGCCAGCGTATCCAGCCGCTGCAACAATTCCGGCCCATCCTCCGCCGCATAATGCATCAGATAAATACGGTCATTGTATTTACCATGCTGTATCTGCGACGAACCTGTTTTCTCAATACGGTCGTACATCAAACCATCTCATCATCACGCCGGTCATGACGATCGGTGTTCTCCGGCGTCAGCACAATCGTTTCATCATAATCAGCCAGCAGCTTCTCGATACCGACAGCATTTCGCTCCTCGGCACTTTGCAGATTCAACTGCAAATGGCAGTCTTTGCAATTGCGGTCGCAAAAGTAGTTCTCATACGAATGCGGTTCCTCATATGAAGCAATCACCCCTTCGTAATTGCGCAAAACCACCTTGTTGGTTGACATCGATATCATGTAACTCGGCATTACCGGGATTTTCCCCCCGCCTTCCGGCGCATCAATCACATAGGTCGGCACCGCCATGCCGGTAGTATGCCCGATCATGCTTTCCATGATTTCGATGCCTTTGCTGACCGGTGTGCGGAAATGGTTCAAACCTTCCGAAAGATCGCACTGATACAGATAGTACGGTTTGACACGGTTCTGTAAAAGACGGTGGCAGAGCTCACGGATAATCCGCGGACAGTCATTCACTCCGGCCAGCAAAACCGTCTGATTACCGAGCGGAATCCCGGCATCCGCCAGCTTGGCCAGCGCGGCCCGCGAGGCTTTGGTTATCTCACGCGGATGGTTAAAGTGCGTATTGATAAACAGCGGGTGGAACTGCGCAAGCATTTTCACGAGATTATCTGTTATGCGGTAAGGCAGAACAACCGGCGTACGGGTGCCGATGCGGATCATTTCCACATGATCAATGGATCGCAGTTCTGAAAGAATCCATTCTAGATAATCATCATTCAGCAGGAACGGGTCACCGCCGGACAACAAAACATCCCGCACTACCGGAGTATTCCTGATATATTCAATCCCGGCTTTCAGCGGATCACGGCCCGGAATAAAATCATGATCCCCCACTTTGCGCTTGCGGGTACAATGCCGGCAGTACATCGCGCAAACATTGCTGACATGAAACAACACCCGGTCAGGATAGCGATGCGTGATGCAGGGAGCCGGGCTGTCCTTGTCCTCCGCCAGCGGATCATGCATCTCACAAGGCAAAGTTATCAGTTCATCAGGCATTGGAACCGACTGCTTGTATACCGGATCGTTGATATAATCCTCACGATTAATCAGCGACAAATAGTACGGTGTTACTGATAAAGGAAATTTCTCGAGAGTCTCCTGCAATCTTTTAGAATCAGCAGGCGGAAGCTTAATATCCAAAATCTTTTCAAGTGTCGGCAAATCGCGCACGGCATGTTTTACATGCCAGCGCCAGTCCAGCCAATGAGATCCGTCAAAATGATCCCCAATTCTCTGAGTTACCTGCTGCTGCGTGTTTGTAAGTGTCTTCATCATCGCTCCAATCCTGTTTCTTCTAACCAAGTATGAAAAGACATCTTCTCACATATCACCAGCCAATGCAAACCCAACTCCCCCTCTTTCTCTTTTAATCTCTCCATTACAACCACTTAGTGGTTGCTCCCTATCTCCCTTTTAACCTCTCCTTTGAAACCACTGAGTGGTTTCAATAACCTCTCCTTTGCGACCGCTAATTGGTTGCAAAAACCCCCGCCAATCGCCCTCCGCACTCCTCGCACACTCCATCAAAACCGCTACTCACCAACGCCCGCCTGCCGCCGCGCACAATCAGTTCAGCACGGCATTCAGGACAATAGGTCGTGCAGCCCTCATCATCCGGCAGATTTCCTGTATAAACATTTTTTAGACCGGTCTCATACCCGATACGCCGCGCACGCCGCAACATCGCCACCGTTGCAGGCGGCACATGCTGCAATTTGTAAACCGGATAGAACCCGGTCACATGCCATGGAATGGCGGTATCCAGTCCGGCTATGAATTCTGCTATTTTGCGCAACTGCTCATCGTCATCATTATGCTCCGGAATGATCAGGGTGGTAATCTCAATCCAGATACCCAACTCATAGTAGAGGCCGATAGTGTCCAGAACCGGCTGCAGATGCGCGCCGCATACTTCGCGGTACATCTTCTCATCAAAAAATTTCAAATCAATATTGGCGGCATCCAGCACAGGAGCAATCTCACGCAATGGATCAGGGGTAATATAACCATTGGTGACAAAAACATTTTTCAAACCCGCCGCTGCCGCCAGACGTGCGGTATCAAGCGCATATTCATAGAATATGGTCGGCTCGGTATAGGTATATGAAATGCTCTTGCAGCCCATACCGCGGGCAACCGCCACAAGCTGTTGCGGAGCAGTCTCCCGGTCGCGGTTGAGCGGCACATCAGATGTCACCTGCGAAATTGTGCAGTTCTGACAATGTAAACACCTGAAATTACATCCGCGGGTGGCCACGGAAAAAGAGGTGCTCCCCGGCAGAAAATGATACAGCGGTTTCTTTTCGATCGGATCGACCGCTTCCGCCGTCAACCTTCCATACACCAACGAATAAAGCCTGCCGTCACGGTTTTCACGCACTCCGCATATCCCGCGCCGCCCGCACCGGATGATACAACCGTGATGACACAAACCGCAACGAACCTGCTGATCCGCTAATGCTTCATAATACAACGCCTCTTTCATGAAAATCAGCATACACCCGCTCCCCCGCATTTTCAAGACCACAACCTCCATGCTTGCACGCGGTCATACTTCTGCTATTCTCCCCTCTCAAATATAACAAAAAGGCGGAGCGACTATGCTTGGTTTCCGCCAATTCAAGATAGAGGAGTTTATCGTTTATGCCCCCGCCTTTTGTGTTCAGTACCCGCAGTCTTGCTAAATTCTACAATGAAAAACCGGTTTTTGAAGATATCAGCCTGTCATTTTTCTATGGGGCCAAAATCGGGATTGTCGGCGAAAACGGCACCGGCAAAACAACGCTCCTGCGCATTATGGCCGGCATCGACCAGGAATACCACGGCGAGGCGCAACTGGCCAAAAGCATGCGGGTCGGTTATGTACCGCAGGAGCCGCAGTTGAATCCCGCCAAAAACGTCCGGCAGAACCTCGAAGAAGCGCTCGAACCGGTGAATGCGCTGATCAGGCGCTATGATGATGTGGCCGACCGGCTGGGAGAAGACCTGCCGCAGGCAGAAAAAGATGCCCTGATGGACGAGATGGGCCGGCTGCAGGATCAAATCGACGCGACCGACGGATGGGAAATCGACCGCCTGCTGGACGTTGCATCAGATGCACTGGTACTGCCGCCTGACGAAACAGATGTCAGCACGCTTTCCGGCGGAGAACGCCGCCGGGTGGCCATCTGCAAGGCTCTGCTCGAAAAACCGGATTTACTGCTGCTGGATGAACCGACCAACCATCTTGATGCGGAAACCGTCGCATGGCTCGAACAAACTCTGCGTGAATATCACGGCACCGTCATCATCGTCACCCACGATCGCTATTTTCTCGATAACATCACTAAATGGATTCTTGAACTGGAAAACGGCCGCGGCATTCCATTCGAAGGCAACTACAGCTCATGGCTGGCACAAAAAGCGGAAATACTGCGGCAGACCGAGAAAAAAGAAAGCCAGCGTCAACGGATCCTGACACGCGAGCTTGAATGGATCAACAGTTCGCCTGAAGGCCGCCGCAAGAAGGGCCAGGCGCGTATTTCACGCTATGATGAACTTGCCGCTCAGCAGTTTAACGCACGCAAGGATGATGTCCTCATCCAGATTCCGCCCGGTCCGCGGCTCGGCGACAAGGTGCTGATTGCCGAAAATCTTTCGAAAGGTTATGAAGGCACCATGCTGCTGGACAAGGTCAACATCAATCTGCCGCGCGGCGCGGTGGTCGGTATTATCGGTCCCAACGGCTGCGGCAAAACCACCCTGTTCCGTATGATTGTCGGCGAGGAAACACCTGACAGCGGATCGCTCCTTCTGGGCGATTCGGTCGTTCTGTCATATGTTGATCAGCATCGCGATGCACTAGACGACACGAAAACGGTGTATGAGGAAATCAGCGGCGGGGCCGATGAAATAGAATTGGGAGACCGGCCGCTGAACTCGCGTGCATATCTGTCACGTTTCAACTTCCGCGGCGCCACCCAGCAGAAACCGGTCGGCAAACTTTCCGGCGGAGAACGCAACCGCGTGCATCTGGCTAAACTGCTCAAACGCGCAGGGAATCTGTTGCTGCTCGACGAACCGACCAATGATCTGGATGTGAATACTATGCGCGTGCTGGAAAATGCCATAATTGAGTTTACCGGATGCGTCATGGTCATCAGCCATGACCGCTATTTTCTCGACCGCATCTGCACACACCTACTGATCTTTGAAGGCAACGGCTCCCTGCGCTGGTTCGAGGGGAATTTCTCTGATTATGAGGAAAGAGTACTGGCCGGCAACACCGACCGCCTGCAACACCGCCGCGGAAAATACCGCCGGCTGGCTTTGCATTGAGGATGAGAAAAAACGGGTTGCAGAGTTATTATGAAGATTGCCGTATCAACACATTGGAATGCTCATCGGCATGCCGACGGGAAAGCGCTGGTTGAAGAAATACTGGCGGCCGGTTTTGACCGGATTGAAGCCGGCTACAACACAGTCAGCGAACAGCTTTTCGGGATTCGGCAGATGCATGAGCAGAAAAAGATCACAGTATCTTCACTGCACAACTTCTGCCCTGTTCCGGCCGGCGCTCCGCTCGGACATCCGGAGCTTTACACCCTCGCTGATCCGCGTCACCGGATTCGCCAGAGTGCCGTGATGCATACGATCAACACCATCAGAAACGCCGCAGAGTTGCAGGCCGGCTATGTTGTAGTACACGCAGGGAACACTCTCATGCGTTCGAAGACACCCAAACTTATCAAGCTGGCGCAGGCCGGCAAGCAGGATACTGCACTTTACCTGCGCATAAAGAACAAGTTACTGCTTGAACGTGCAAAAAAAGCTCCGCAGCAAATTGATCTGTTAAAAAAGAGCATTGAAGCGCTGCTGCCGGTACTGCAAGAGCACAAGGTCACGCTCGCATTCGAAAACCTGCCATCATGCGAGGCATTACCGAATGCTGAAGAAATGGAGCAGCTTTTCACCGCTTTCGACTCCCCGCACATTGGATACTGGCACGACACCGGACATGCCCGTATTCTTGAGAACCTCGGTCTGGCAAGCCATTTGGAAGAACTGCGGCGGCTTGAGCCATGGCTGAAAGGCATGCATTTGCATGATGTTCTGCCACCGGCCTCGGATCACCTGCCGCCCGGAACCGGCAGCATCGATTTTAAAGCATTTTCAGACATCATGCGAAAAGGCATTGAGCTGGTAATTGAACCCGCACCCGGCACCCCGGTTTCAGCAATTGTCGCCGCCCGCTCTTTTTTACTCTCTTGCCTCACAAACCACTGAGTGCGTGGGCGCTCTCCCCTCTTTTTTAACCTCTCCATTGCGACCACTGAGTGGTTTCTCCCTCTCCCTCTTTTTTAACCTCTCCATTGCGACCACTGAGTGGTTTCTCCCTCTCCCTCTTTTTTA
>PXDI01000125.1 GCA_003565095.1 PVC group bacterium
AACACCTTTCCGCCCGCGCGTAGTGACAATCAATGCGTTGCGCGGCAGAAAGAGCTGCGCCACCTCAACCGCCGAACGCAGCAGCCCGCCGGCATTGTTGCGCAAATCAAGCACCAGTGCCCCCATCCCCTCTTTCTCAAGCTCCAGCAGCGCTTCCTTCAAATCACGCCCGGTCGGCTGGGAAAACTGTGTCAAACGGACATAACCGATGCCGGGACGCACAATCCGCGCACCCTTTACGCTGGCCACATCAATCACATCACGGACGATCGTCACTTCCCATGAGTCTTCGCGGCCTTGACGCATTAAACGGACCGTCACCTCGGTGCCCTGCGGTCCGCGTAATCGGTTTACCGCATCACGCAAAGACATATTCAGCGTCTTCTCCCCGTCAATCTCAATGATGCGGTCACCGGCCGCCAATCCCGCACGGAAAGCCGGCGTCCCTTCAATCGGCGCAATTACAGAAAGCATCCCGTCGCGAAACCCGATCTGAATGCCGATCCCGCCGAAATGGCCCTTCGTATCGTCCTCCATCTCCCGCAGCGCCTCTTCATCCAGAAATGCACTATGCGGATCAAGGTTTAAAAACATGCCCTTCAGCGCGCCGTCAAAGATGTCGCCGAATGTCGCCTCTTCAACATAGTGGCGGCGGATATGCATAATGGCTTCCCCCAGCAGTTCAAGCTGTTCATAAGCCTCGTCCGGCGACTCATCGGCAACCGTCTGCTCAACCGCATTGGTGCGGCCATTGTCACCGAAATCTTCCACATCGGCATATACCAGCGCCGCAGGCAACAACGCCAGTAACATATAAATAATGTATTTTTTCATTTCTGCCCCTTTAGCCGTCAATCGCCTGCACAAAGCGGTCATCCTTCCACAGTCCGCGCACCCGGGTACCGTCTTCAAACACAAACACACCGGTACCGTCCTTGAGTCCATCCCGGAAAGATCCCGCATATTCACTGCCGTCCGGAAACACATAGCGGCCGTGACCGTGGCGCAGACCGTTACGGAATTCACCCACATAACGTCCGCCGTCAGCAAACTCATAGGTTCCCTGCCCGTGCCGCTCGTCCTGACGAAACTCACCGGTATAAATGTCACCGTTTTCAAAATAAAAAGTGCCCTTGCCATGGCGCTGACCGTTCAGCACATCCCCGCTGTAACGATTGCCGTTGGCATACAGAAATGTACCGCGGCCGCTCACTTTACCGTTGCGAAACTCGCCGACATAACGGTCACCGTCAGGCATGATCAGCCGCCCAATGCCCTGCCGGACATCCTGCGCATACTGACCTTCATAACGTTCGCCGTTGCGTCCCAGGAACATTCCGCGACCGTGTTTTAAGTCGCCCTTGAATTCGCCCTCATAGCGGTCGCCATTGGCATACTGGAAAACACCCCAGCCGTCAAACAACCCCTCGCGGAACTGACCTTCATAACGGTCACCGTTAGGAAAAACCACCAGCGAAACATGCCCCAGCAGCGCACGGTCCGGCATGCGCACATCGGCAATGGCATCCCACGAAAAAACATCCAGATCACCAACAGCCACAACGGCCGGCTCCGGCGGAGTTTCCCCCTTCTCAGGGTCAACAGCAACAACCGGCTCCGGCGCCATTATTACCGGCGCTACGGTTTCCGTCACCTGCGGCGGTTCCTCAACCACCACCGGCTCCGGCGCAGCAACCGCCGTCACATCGGTCTTTTTGAGCGCCTCATACTCTTCGCGCAAGGCCTCAATCTCTGCATCACGTTCCGCAATCTTCGCTTCCAGCATTGCAAACCGATCCAGCAGCGGACTGATCCGCTCATCACCGCTCCCGGTTCTTTGCGCCACCCAGCGACTGAAACGTTCCAGCTCGTGCTGCATGATACGCTGCTCACGCCGCCGCGCCTGCTCTTTTTCATCAAGGGATCTGCGTACGGCAGAACTGTCATGCTGCAAACGGCTCAGCTCATTTGAAACGCCGATCAGTTCAACACCGACCAGTGCAGTGCGCATCTGAATATCACCGACAATTTCCGTCGCACGCGCGGAATTGCGCAAGACAAAGATACCAACCGAGATAAACAGCGCCAGAATAAGAAAAGACGCAAACAGGAAAACTGTACCGATCCACAGCAATGCACGCCGGTTGCGCGCACGCTCAACCTCAATGAAGCGCTGAACCGCATCCAGCGAAACACCGGGCCGCAAAACGCCGGGCACATTGTGCCCGTCCGGCGTCATCAATGAGTATGCTTCCGCCTCACTGTCAAATTCTTCGTTGTTATTCTTAGATCTCTTAGCCATCAAAGCTGTCCAAATCCTGTATTGTCACGCAATACAATTACTGCAAATCTATCATCCCGGCTTTAGTCACCCTAACCGCACCCTCGATTTTAGAGCCGTCACGTGAAAGCCCGGCATTAATGCTGCGCACCCGCAGCAAGCCCGGGGCATTCCATAAATCATGCAGAAACTGCAACAATGCGGGCATGCTGCCTTCAAACTTGCCGATATCAACTATAAACTCCTGCACATAGACCCGTTTTTCCGGATCACGATGCTGCATTGACACAATTTCCAGTCCGGCGGCACGCGCCAGATTGTCCAGTTCACCCTTCATTGCATCGACTGTTTCCGTATCACTGCCGGCCGGGCCGATCAGGTCTTCCACCGCGCGATAAGACTGCTCGATTTCCGGACCGCTTGCCAGCACCAGCCGTTGATGCGCCAGCTCCATTTCCGCCAGCGTGATCGACGCTTGCATGTCATCACAATGCCGTAACAGCGGCGAAACAATAACCCGGTCCACTATAACCACAAACAGCACACACAGCGCAATCAACAGCCCGACTTTTTCACGCGGCTTTAATGCATCAAATTTCGCGCCAATCATTGTTCATCTCCTTTAAAGGGGCAAACCACCCGGAACGTGAAACGCCGGTTGCTGTCCATGGCCGACGTGCCGCTCTCATAAACACCTGAAAACAGTTCCGAAGACTCCAGCGAAGTGATCAGCTCACGAATATTCGCACGTTGCTCAACCACCCCCTCGATTGTGATCTCTGCGCGGTTTGCATCAAAAGCGAACGACTCCACATAAACCGCCGGCAGCAGATGCCGGTAGACTTCGGCGATGACATTAAACGCCGCTTTCGCGGGATCGCGGCGCTGATTTACCAGCATGACAATTTCGCGCTGCTGTTCAACAGCGGCAACCGCCGGAGCATTGTTCTTGATTTGAGCATCCAGGGTATCGAACCGCGCCTTCAGGCGCCACAGGCGCAGATTCCCCGCCAATGACGCGCTCACCAGCAAGATCATCACCAATGCGGCAAGCGAGCTGAGCACACGTGCACGGGTGAGTAATTCGCGGCGCAATCTGACCGGCTCAGGAACAAAACGCATGGCAACCTTTTCGGGACCCATCGCCATGCCCAGCAACGAAGTCATTGACAACCCGTCATATGGCGCGGTTTGCAAATCAGTTCCGGCCGGCCAGCGTGAAGCAGTCGCCGCACTGTCTACGGTTTCAACCGCAATCCCCTCCAGCGCCGCCTCAAGCGCCGGAACAAGGCTTGCACCCGCGGCCGCACCGGTCAGGACAATTCTTTCCGGCACGGTGCCGGGCAGTTCGTTACGACAGGCTTCCAGCGACTGCGCAACATCGCGCGCAAGCCGTTCGGCCGCCTCGTCACCAGACTCCGCCAGCGCTTCACTGCCGCTTTTTATACTGCGATTGAACAGCAGTGAATCCGCACGCATTACACACAAATCCGTGGCCTCAGAGTCAACATCCAACAGCGCGGTAACACTTTCGCCACTACCGGACGCAACGCTTTCCAGATACCAGTTTAACAAACCTTCCGAACTGACGGTCATCTGCTCCACCGCCAGCCCGGCCTCTTCCAGCACACTGAAACGCAACCGCAGAATATCACGCGGCACAATCGCCAGCAGAATTCTGGTATATCCGGCGCGCGTGCCGCCGACAATGCGGTAATCGTAAAGCACCTGATCAAGCGAATACGGCGTCTGCTTGCCGGCCTGCAATTCGATCATATCATCAATTTCCGCCGGATCGGTTGAAGGCAGTTCCAATAGCCGCACAGTAACCGCCTGGCGCGGCAGACACGCCAACACCGGCAGCGCAGCGGCCTTCTGTTGCTTAATCATGTCCGCCAATGCACGCGAAGCAGACGCATCCATTAACTCAAACTGCTCCAGCCATGCCCAGGTCACCGCCGGACCGCGGCGGCCAGGCTCCACCCGCAATACCTTCAACCAGTGCTCGCCCGGTTCAACAACCAGACAGGGCCCCTTAATCTTCATGCCGTCCTTATTTGCCACTCCGCCTCCATTGCTAATGCTAGAACTCTCGCCAGTAAAGCATCTTAAGCCCCTTGCAATCAAACACAAATTCTACCACGTACTCAGGAGAAAGCCCATCGTGATGTTCATCCGCACGGCCGGAATAACCCCCAACTCGCCCGCGGAATGTCTGCGTGTCAACAACCAGATAACGCCCGACAATGCCTGCTAAAAGGGCGCTTTCATCGGTGGCAAGATTATACCCGGCATTATTCAGCGCGTTTGCCATCGCCCCCAGCCCCGGACTTTCAAACCGCCCACCCGCCCGCATATATGCCGATATTTTTTCTGCAAGCGCACGCGCCGCGGTTGCCTTTTCAGGGTTAATCGCCCTCCCCAGACATTCCAGCACTCTTGCCGAAGCTGTATTAATATTAATCCGGCGATCAGGCGGCAGGACTGCCACATACGGCAGCAAACGCCGGTAGACTTCCGGCGTCATACCCTTTATCAGCATCAATTCCTCAACCGTCTCAAGCGGAGCGTTACGCGCTTCGTATGATGGCGTAAGACTCTGGTAATATGGAGTTTCCGCGCCCCCTGGCCGGACCTCATCATCAGGATCGCGCCAATCCAGCAGCGCCGCGGCCAGTTCATCAGCCCGGTCGCCGGAAACGCCACCGATCAACATAAACACTGTCCGCAGCAATCTTTCATCCGCCCGGTTTAGATTGATCTTCCCCTGTTCATCATCAAGCCCGAAGCGCAACTGGTCCCCTTCGGCATGCGGGCTGCCAACCACCCTGAAATAGCCGCCACCAACCTGGATGTTCTCAAAAACAGACGGATTGTCCGCCCAGATATCATCAAGTGCAGCATAGTTGTTAGTGAAAGAAGCCGCCATTTGCACCGCCGCCGCCGCGCCGCTGCGCGCGGCCAGCACTGCGTGCGTGCGGTCGGCAATCCCCTCCGCAACACGGATCACCCCCGCAACATGCGATGACACCGCCACTACCAGCATCCCCAGAAAAAGCAATGCCCATAGTGTCAGAATCAACACACTGCCCGTTTCCCGCTGCGACGGCAAAACACGAACTAATCTCTGCTTCTCACGTTCCACGTTCCACGTTCCACTTTTTACGGTAACTCCGCATACGCCCCTACTCACCGCCCACCGCCGCCAGCGGCAGCATCACCTTACGGGTAATTGCCTGTCCCCGTTCAAAGGCCAAGCTCATTTCAACCACAAACGGCAGATTGGTGGCATCATTCCAATTCGATAGCGGCGCGCTGAACGGTTGACCCTCTTCCGGCACGGCATAGTAGGCAAAAGTCAATTCAGCGATACCTTCAAGCACAACCTCCTGCACCGGATAATCCATCTGCGGAGAAGGCCAGTAGGCACTGTAACGGGTCAATTTCCCGGATGGACGATTATAACGGTAGCGATACCACAAAAACGGGCGGGCATCCTCATCAGCATTTTCCCGCATATCAACCATCCGCAGCGCCGTAAATTCAAATTCCTCACCCAAAAACGGCAGGGCATAAAACGGCGGGGAGTTGCGCAGATCAATCTCAAACTGTTCCAGAGCAAACGCCGTATCGGTTTCCACGCCTCCAGTATGCTGCGCCATTTCCCACACGCGGATACCGCCCGCCAAAGCGGCAACCACGGTACCGATCATCGCCACGGCAATGCCCAGCGCAACCAGCAGTTCAACCAGCGTAAAACCGGCGGAGCGGATCGATCCGGAACTCACTTCCTCTGCATGTAATCTTCTGTAATGCATTTTTCTACTGCTCATCCGTCTCCTGAAAACGCCAATACCACAGCGAAACCCCGAAATAACGGGTTACATCTTCACGACCAACGCCGGCGTTTATCTCAAAAATCTCGATTTTGGGAGCGCTGTCGGCAGACAGCATTCCGGGCAGATTAGGTTCAGCGAGCTCCGCACGCCAGCCATAGCGCTGATATGGAGCGGAAAAATTTCCGGAAAAATGACGGGCGGCCCCCTGATCAAGCACCTGACCGGCGGCAATCTCCGCGACCGTGCCGCGCACCAGAACAGCCGCCACCAGCCGGTCGCGCGCGGCATCAAGCGCAACTATGGCGGTTTCGAAAGCGCGCAGAATAACAGTGATGCCGGTAGCCAGAATAACGACTGCCACCAGCACCTCAATCAGGGTGAAGCCTTTTTTATCGCCTTTTAGCATTGCATGCATTGAACCCAACAACCGGACACGCCGGATACCGGCAGGAATCGCTGTCAATTTTCCCAGTTGGTGATGTCGTCATCGGCGCGCTGTTCATCAGGGCCTTTTGACCATATGTCAAACCCGTGCGGATTATGCTGGCCCGGATA
>PXDI01000064.1 GCA_003565095.1 PVC group bacterium
GGCGTGCTCTGTGCCGGATTTGGTGATGAGCGTTGGCATCACCGATGACGTTCGCAGAGAGCATGACACGGCCGGAGGGTATGAGCATGAACCGTGACAGCTCTGCTGGCGGGCGGCCTGCCGGGGTAGGAGTACCACCGCGCGACGTGTCACGGCGTAGCCGAAGGCGGAGACGGAAGCGCGGGGGCGGTTCTGGATCGTGCTACACGTCCAACGGTTGGAACGTCATACCCGTGTACGTTCCAACCGTTAGAAGACCTACGGCCTTCCGCATCCAGACGTTGGAAACATCAGGACGCAGCGCGAGAAGTGATACAGACCATCCTCAGCTTGAATTGACCGGAATCCGGGGCATATTCTGGATCGTGAATGGTTCGTGCATACTTCAAGGATGGCGGAGAGGGCGGGAGTCGAACCCGCGGTACCGGTAAAGGTACACACGCTTTCCAAGCGTGCTCAATAGGCCACTCTGACACCTCTCCATAACGTATCTTCTGTCAAAGACTGTTGGCGCGCCAAACACCATTAACTGATCGGCCTCAGGTGCGGTGTGCCGCACGTGTCTCTCAGTAACAAATGCGCACGTTATCAGAATGTGCTGTGCGAGTGAAGTTTTATCTTCAATCTTGTGCTTTTTTGTGCACATATATGCGTGGTATCGCACATTCCGGCATGGATTATGGTGAAAAAGTGCCGATGTATGGGGGGTGTGCTAATATGGTACGCATGTTGCTGCAAAATTGTGTAACAAACGGGTATTTTATCGAAACGGGAATAAAGGGGATGTGACATAGTATGAACTCAGGGCTGATGAGGTTTATTTTTATTGGGGTATTTGTTGCGGTATTACTGCCGGGCTGCCGGAGTGAGGTTGCCGAAGAGGCTGAGGTTGAGGCTACTGTTGCTGAAGAGCAGCAGGAGCTTTCGCTGGGTTTTGAAGAGCCGGAGGAGCTTTCGCTGGGTTTTGAAGAGCCGGAAATGTCGCGTCCGTCTCATCCGTCTCCGCCCCGCCGTGAGATAACCCTGGATGAGGATGCCGGGGTTGATGATTTATTTGCGGCGTTGGCGCAACTTGAACACGACGCGGCTTTTACTGAAGCATGGCAGATGGCGCGCGATTACCGGGCGGACAATCCTGGCAATCCGCGCGTCAGCGAAGTTGATGAAAGAATTAACCGCTTGAACCGTTTGCGGCGGGATGCGCCGGAACTGGTCTATGCGATAAATCAGCTTTCTGATCCAAATCCCACTGTGCGCGATATTGTGCAGCGTCAGTTGGTGCGCGGCGGTGAAGCGGCCCGTATTCTCTTGCGCAAGGCGGTGCGCAATGAAAGCGCGCAGGTATGTGCGCTTGCCGCCGGATTGCTCCGGCAAATGGGGGATCATGAGGGATTCAGTGATATTGCCGGCCGTTTGCGTTCAACCGCTGATAATGAATTGCGCAGCGCCTTGATAAATATTTGCGCGCAAATGTTGGAGACGCAGAATTTAACCGCGATGATGCTTTCCGCCGGGATGCTGCGCGATGCCGGGACGGCAGAATATATTCCGTTAGCGGCTGCGATCTACCGGCGGCTGGCTGCGGAAGAAGAGTTGACGGCGGAGAAGACGGCGGCACGTCAGGCGGCTAATGATTATCTGCTGCGGTTGATTAAAGCGGCCGGCAATGACCGGGTAATATTGCGTGATGCTTCCGCTGTTGCGGCGTTGAGCGGTGACGCACAACTGATGGCTGAGTTTCTGCAGCCGGGCTTGTTGTATTTCTACTATGAAACCGGCCGCAACCAAATTACCAGTGCGCATCAGGATGATACATTTACAGAACTTGAACCCAGGCAGAGCGGAACAACGGACCGGATAACGATCGATGTGCGTAAAAGGCAGGAAGATATTGGAATGGTCTTTACGGGGTTGATCGATATCCGCGAAGAAGGGGAATACACATTTTATACAACCTCCGATGACGGAAGTTTTTTGTTTATTGGTGATGAAATGCTGGTCGACAATGGCGGTTTACACGGGATGCAGGAAAGATCCGGCAAAATTGCACTTACGGCGGGACTGCATCCTTTCCGGGTGACATGGTTTCAGGCCGGCGGCGGACTGGGGCTAGAAGTGAATTGGCAAGGGCCCGGGGTTGAAAAAGGGGAGATTCCGCCGGAGCGGTTCTTTCACCATTTGAGCGATACGCAGCTTACTGACGCAATGTGAGTTGAGGGTCTTTGATTAAGACCGTTCCTTTGAAGTTACCCCGGATGTGCAACTGTACGCTGTGTGTGCCGGCCGGCAGGTTCTGGAAGGTGTTTCTGGCCAGCAGCCATCCTCCCGTGCGCCGCTCGTTGGGTTCTTTTATGAAATAGTGTTCACTATGTTCCCGGTCTCCTTCAGCGTTTTCCCTAGTAAGAGACAGGATCATTTCTATATTTCCCTCAAAATCATCCTGTGTTTGAGTCATAATCTGGATATACAGGCGGCTGTATTGTCCGGTGAGCAGAACCGGAGAGCTGAGGCGCAGTGTGGCACGGGGGGCTTGCGATGCGGCGCGCAGTACGGGTGTGTCGTCCTGTTCATCGGTTTCAATGGAGACTGTCTGATGTCTGCGGTCGCCATAGTGCAGCCGCCAGCCGGGGACGGGGTCGTGCGGCGGCAGGCCGAAAGCCGGCAGTTCAACCGCGGAGATACCGTCACCGGCAAAAGCCGGCGACAAGGGGGCGGGCAGGTTGCCGAGGCTTTGCGGGCGCGGGGTGTTGTGCCACCAGAGCAGCCCGCCGGCACCGCCGCCGCCGGTAAGCGCCAGAATCAGTGCCAGGGCCAGACTCTTCCAGTGTGCGGCTTTGCGGCGCAGAACCGCCATATCTTCAACTTCCACCGTGTCACGCACATGTCCGGTGTCTTCTTCCGGTGGCGAAAAATTCAGCATGGTGCGCAGTGCCGGCAATGACTGGCGCGGATCGTCGCGCAGAAAATGGCTTGAATCCAGCGGCAGCCCGGCTTGCTGCATGGCGGTACGGTAGGCGTCAATATCAAACGGGATGCGCCGCCAGAAAAGCGCCTGCTGCTCTGTATCGAATATGACGTATGACGCACGGGTGTCGCCGTCGCGCGGGTTGCCGACAGATCCGACGTTTACCAGAAAGCGCTTGCCGGGTTCCAGGGCGAAATCCTGCGGGGTGACCTGGCGCGGGATGCCGCTGCCGCCCAGCACAAATATTTTCGGAACATGGGTATGCCCGACCAGCAGCAGGTTTTCGGCAACCTGATTCCACGATGCAAGGGCATCTTCCGGGTCAATTACATAATGGAATGCTCCCGGTGCGCTGAAGTCACCATGACTGCAACGGAAACCATCCCCTTTTAATGTTAAAGGGATTCCGGCCAGGAAAGTGACTGCATTATCGGCGAGGCGGGAGCGGGTCCAGTCAATCAGTTCCCGCGCTTTTTCATTGAAAAGGCCGGTGTCCATTTTTCCGCAGATCACGGCATCATGATTGCCGAGAACAAAATGATGTACATGCGCGTGAACGGATTGCAGTGTTTCGGCCGGCTGCGGTCCGTAGCCGATAATATCCCCGAGACAGACAATATGATCGACGCCGCTACTGCCGATATCCAGCAATACGGCATTCCATGCCTGCAAATTCGCGTGTATGTCTGAAACAAAAGCTATCCGCACAGTCAAATCCCCCGCCACACATCAACGCGGCCGGTTTTTATTGCCGGCCTGATTCATGTTTTTTTCTGTACAAACTGATTGGATATTAAACACAAGTACTTTACAAGAATGTTTTTTTACCTGTTTTTTTGCTTTACCCGCCCGTCATAAAATCCTACTGTGCATGTTTATTACAGAGAGCCAACCCGGTAAACAGGAGCTAAAGGATGAATATAGCAATATCATCGGTTTTTCGTGCAGGGTTGATTTGTTTGCTGTTTGCATTTTACGTGGCGGTCCTGCCGGCATCGGCGCAGGCTCCGGCGGCTGAGCAGGAGATAGTCCGCGTCCGGCGGCTGGAGGCATTCGGCCCGCGGGCAAAAATACAAACTCCTGATTTTCAGGCCCGTGGACGTGGAATACAGCGCAGCGCCACCCCGCCAGGTGAATGGCATATGATCACGGTTGATTACGACGCCATGCCGGATTGGACAGATGAGCTAACCTTCCGTTATTTTGTGGTGACCCGCATTATGCGCGATGGTGCCCCTGCCTTTTCTTTCTTCAGGCATGTGGTGCGTTATGGCGATATTGAACGCGGACGCTCCAAACAAAGTACGGTTTTTTTGCGCCCTGTTACAATAAAACGCTATGGTGAACCGATCGGCGTGGCATATGAAATTATGTTCGAGGGCAATGTCGTCGCGTCAGGCAGTCAGGAGGCTGCAGATTTCCGCGTTCCTGAAAACTGGTGGAATAACCGGCAGGTGACAGAATTGCTGACTGAGCGGCAGGGGTATCTGCTGGACCGCTCACAAACCCCGTTTGCACTGGTAAATATTGATGATTATGAGGTCATAAGGTAGTGTTCTCTCCGGATCGATTTCTGTGCCTTGATGTTGGCGCCAGCAAGCTGGCGCTTGCTGAATTTAAAGTAAACCCTTCCGGAGGTGCGCCGACCTTAGTGCGTTACGGGATCGGCCCGCTTGAGATTGAGGGCAACAGCGAAGCGGATTCTTCGGCCTATATTGTTTCAGCCATCCGCGACCTGATGCGTGAGCACGGCATAAAGCCCGGTCCGATGCTGATGGCGCTTTCCGGGCAGGCGGTCTTCCCGCGTTATGTAAAACTGCCACCGGTATCGCGCGACAAAGTTGAGCAGATGGTGCGATACGAAGCCGAGCAGAACGTTCCTTTCCCGATAAACGAAGTGGTGTGGGATTATCAGCTTATCGAGGATGATCTTTCCGGTGAATTGAATGTGATGCTGGTGGCGGTCAAGATCGAGAACGTCAAGCAGATTACTGATTGTGTACAGGCGGCCGATCTTGAACCGGAAGTGGTGGATGTGGCACCGATGGCGCTGTACAACAGTGTGCGCTACAATTATCCGGATATGGACCGCTGCACCATGGTGCTGGATATCGGCGCGCGTTCATCCAACCTGATATTTATAGAAGACAAGCGGATATTCAGCCGCAGTATTCCCGTTGCCGGGAATGCCATCACCACAGAAATTGCCAAGGAGTTCGATATTCCTTTTGCTGAAGCGGAAGAGCTGAAGCGAGAACACGCTTTTGTGGCATTCGGCGGTGTCTATGCGGGGGCGGATAATGAGATCGCCGACCGGATCTCGAAAATAGTGCGCAACGTGATCACGCGGCTGCACGCTGAGGTTAACCGCTCAATCAATTTTTATCGCAGCCAGCAGGGCGGGTCCCCGCCGCAGGCGGTGTTGCTGGCCGGCGGCGGCTCGATTATTCCGCATACTGATACTTTTTTCCGCGAGAAGCTCAAGGTGGATGTAGATTATCTTAATCCTTTCCAGACGATTGAGGTAGGTGCTGAGATTGATGCCGACCGGATCAACGGTGACTTTCATTTATTGGGTGAGGTTACCGGTCTGGCTTTGCGTCATACTTTGACCTGTCCGGTGGAAATCAATCTGATGCCGCCGGATATTTTGGCAAAGAAAGTGTTTCGGCGCCGCCAGCCTTATTTTGCATTGGCCGGGGTGGCTTTGATGCTGACGCTGTTGTGCTGGGGGATTTATTTTCACCAGATGCGCAAGACGGTAGAGGGGAAACGTGAGCTGGTCTATGACAGTATCGGACATCTTAGTTCTCTTGACGGCGATCTGAAAAGGGTGAGTCAGGACAAGGAAACAAAACAGGAAACCCTTGATGCGCTTTTACGAGTTGCCGAAACCCGAACCCAATGGCCGTTGATATTGGAAAGCATTTACAATGAGTTTGCGGAAGGAATGTGGCTGACTTCCTTCCGCCCGGTTGTTACCGGGAATATGGTGACAGGTGTTGAATTTTCCGGTCGCGGTTTTGTTGACAAGCTGCAGGATTCCGGCAGCATTTCGGTGGTAGAGGATCTTAAGAACCGGCTGGCTGAAAACGAACTGTTTACCGAGCAGTCCCGGATTGTCCGTGAACCGCCGGTTTTGCCGGGGGTGGCTGTTCGGGAATTTACGATAAGCTTGGTTTTAAAGAACCCGATACGCGTTAATTGATTATAGAAATGGCGGGGTTTGATCGCAGGGTAATATTGATATGGGTGGCAAAAAAATAATAATAATAAGCCTGCTGGCGGTTGCGCTGCTTGTAATGGTGGCTGCCGTTGTTGTGCTTGTGCGCGGGTTCAGCGGCTTCAGTGGTGCGGCCCAGGAACTGCAGACTGAACGTGAGCGGCTCAACCGGCTTTATGCACAGCAACCGTTTCCCTCTCAAGAGAACATAGCTGTTGAGAAAGAGCAAAGCCAAATGGTGGAAGCATGGGTTACCCAATTGCTTGAGCAACTGAATGCCGGACGTATTGAAGTGCCGCAATTAACGCCTTCAGGCTTTATCGGTGAATTTGCCGCAGTGCGCAACCGCTTGGTCGCCAGAGCAAGGGGGATGCAACCCAGAATGACTCTTCCGGCCGGTTTTGACATGGGATTCACCCGCTATGCGACCGGATCATTACCCGCAA
>PXDI01000240.1 GCA_003565095.1 PVC group bacterium
AAAACCAAGTCATTCATAATAATCACATGGAAACACAACCCTATTGTTAAATCAAGGTAAAAACACCGAACGGAAACGGGCTGAAAATGACCATTCCCCAGAAATTATTCTCACAGAGCCTCCAAGACTCAGAGAAGATTAAATATCAAAATCCTCCCATTCTTCTCCGTGCCTCCGTGTGAACCGTAAGGACCCTAAGGGACAGACAGATTATCGCTAAAACGTTGATAATAAACTGTTGCAGTTTTGGGAAAACCCGGACCTGACACACTCCGTACCCTTCGATTATGCAAGACCGGCCAAGGACAGTGCTTTGTCCTAAGCATTCAGCTTACGTAGCAGCCACGCCATGTTCTGCCCAAGAGTCCGGGCGGTGTTGACGCCTTCCTCATCGTTTGCCTCAACCGCACCCACCGCACCACCCAATCCGTCGTTCCAGTAGCAGGAGCCGGCAACAACCATCTCATTTATCAGGAAAAAGTGGTTCAGTGAGTCAAAAGTGTGGATTGCCCCGCCCCGCCGGGCCGCCACCAGCGCCGCACCGACCTTGCGCCTTAAAGCTCCCTGCGGACGCAACACGTATCCCGCACGATCAATCAAGGCCTTCATCTCAGCGGTCATGTCCGCAAAGTATGTCGGCGACCCCAGTAATACACCGTCTGCCTCGCGCAATTTCACAAGATAACTGTTCAAGGGGTCTTCATCAATCACACACCGCCCCTCCCCTGACTCCCGGCACCAGCAACAGGCCGTGCACCCGCGCAAAACCTGACCGCCAACCTGAATGAGCTCAGTTTCAATACCGGCAGCATCAAGCTCCCCTAACGCCGTTTTCAGCAGAAATTCAGTATTACCGCCCTTGCGCGGACTGCCATTAAATGCAATTACTTTCATATCTTCCCCCTATCAAATTTGATAATTCTTTATTTTATAACAATCCGTTTCGCCAGATCATCCAAAATAACCGCGACACTGTCTTCAACGGATTTTTCCGCTGTATCAATTGCAAGCTCGGCATGCATTGGTTCTTCGTAAGGATCCGTCACACCGGTAAACGCGACTATCGCCCCGCTGCCGGCTTTGGCATACAACCCTTTCGGATCACGCTTCTGGCACACCTCAAGCGCTGTTTTCAACCAGACCTCGACAAATTCACCGGCACCGGCAGCTTCCGCCGTCCCGGCAATAATCTCACGCGCCGACTGGCGATCCTTGCGATACGGCGAAATAAACGCCGTAATGACAATCACCCCGGCTTCGTTGAACAAACGCGCAACTTCGGCAATCCGCCGGATGTTTTCCGACCGGTCTTCCGCCGAAAAACCCAGATCACGGTTCAACCCGTGGCGGATATTGTCGCCGTCAAGCACCATGCACAGCCGCCCTTGCTCAATAAGATGTTTTTCCATCTCACGCGCGATGGTCGATTTTCCCGAACCGCTCAAGCCTGTCAACCAAACCGTGCAGGGCTTCTGCCCCAGCAGCGCCTGGCGCTGCGCCGGCTTGACCAGGCTCCTGCTGTGGCTGATGTTCCGGCTGACCGGTTCACGTTTGCTGTCAGCAACAATCCGGTCAAGAATCATTCCGGCTGCCACCGTTGCATGCGTTATGCGGTCCACCAGAATAAACGCCCCGGTGTGCCGGTTGCGCTGATAGGGATCAAATGCGATCGGACGATGCAATGTAACGTGGCAGCGCGCAATATCATTTAATTGCAACTCTTTTACCTTCGCGGCATTTGCACTTTCTGCGGGATCGTCCGGTTTAATCTTGCGCATCGTGTTAACATCCACCCGGTAACGGATATCCGTAAGCACCGCGGGCAAAGTGCGCGTTGAATGTTTCAGTTGATACGAAGCGCCCAGCTCGGCCGGCGTATCGTGCATCCACACCAGCATGGCTTCAAATTCATGCTCCACATGCGGCAGATTGTCAACCGGCGCCAGCATGTCGCCGCGCGATACATCAATCTCGTCTTCCAGCGTCACGACCGCCGCCAGACCGGCCGGGGCTTCATCCAGCGCCCCCCCCGGTCCACTGATCGAGGCAATCCGGCTGGTTTTGCGCGACGGCAGCGCCATAACCTGAGCCCCCTTGCGCAATACCCCTGAAGCGACTGTTCCGGCATAACCGCGGAAGTTCAAATCCGGCCGGATCACGTATTGCACCGGATAGCGCATATCAATCAAATTCTCCGTAGCGGTCACATTAACGTGCTCAAGATGATGCAGCAATGTAACATCATCATACCACGGCATGTTTTCCGATGGATTGACAACATTGTCCCCTTTCAAAGCCGAAACGGGGATGAAATGAATATCGGTGAACCCCAGCCGGGCAGCCATTTCCTTGTAGTCCCGGACTATTTTATTGAACACCTGCTCATCCCAGCCGACCAGATCCATCTTGTTTACCGCAACGGCGGCGTGTTTGATTCCCAGCAGAGAGCAGATAAAGCTGTGCCGGCAGGTCTGGGTAATCACGCCGTAGCGCGCATCAATCAGAATAACCGCCAGACTGCAGTTGGAAGCACCGGTCGCCATATTGCGGGTGTATTGTTCATGCCCCGGGCAGTCGGCAATAATGAACTTGCGCTTGTCGGTGGAGAAATAGCGATAGGCCACATCAATCGTGATCCCCTGCTCGCGTTCAGCTTTCAATCCGTCGGTCAGTAGTGCCGGATCAAAATCGTCACCCGTAGGGCAATGCACCTTGGAGTCTTTCATCACCGCCGCCAACTGATCCTCATAGATCATGTGGCTGTCATACAACAGGCGCCCGATCAAAGTTGACTTTCCGTCATCGACTGACCCGCAGGTCAACAGCCGCAGCAAATCCTTCTCCTCATGCTGCTTCAAATAAGCCGCCACTCCTTCAATCGTGTCAATATTGTCAATTATCTTGTTGCTCATGTTTGTCCTTCTTTTGCCAGTTTTTCTATTTCAAATTCATGATGCGAGATGCGAGATACGGGATGCGCGATTCATTCCGCACCTCGCATCCCGCATCCCGTTCCTCAAAAATACCCTTCCTTCTTCTTCTCTTCCATCGTAGCGGCCCCGTCATAGTCAATCAGCCGCCCCTGGCGCTCGGATGTGGTGGAAAGCAGCATCTCCTGCACAATCTCTTCGATCGTTTCCGCCTCGGACTCGACCGCCCCGCTGAGCGGATAGCACCCCAGTGTGCGGAAACGCACCTTTTTCATTACCGGCGTCTCGCCCGGTTCCAGCGGCAACCGGTCATCGTCTACCATGATCCACGTTCCGCCACGCTTCACTACCGGACGCTCCTTGGCAAAATACAACGGCACCACCGGAATGTTTTCGCGCATCACGTACAGCCAGACATCCAGCTCCGTCCAGTTTGAAAGCGGAAAAACCCGGATCGATTCGCCTTTGTTCACACGGGTATTGTAAACATTCCATAGCTCCGGACGCTGGTTCTTGGGGTCCCATTGATGAAATTTGTTGCGAAAACTGAAGACCCGCTCTTTGGCGCGTGATTTTTCCTCATCACGCCGCGCCCCGCCGAAAGCCGCATCAAATTCATAGTGATCCAGCGCCTGTTTTAATGCCTCGGTCTTCATAATCTGCGTATGCTTCTCGGAACCATGCGTCAACGGGCTGACCTTGTCCTTGCCGTCCGGATTTGTCCATACACGCAGATCCAACTTGTATTCCTCCGCCATCCGTGCGCGGAAACGATACATGTCCTGAAACTTCCACTGCGTGTCTACATGCATCAAAGGGAAAGGAATCTTGCCGGGCAGAAAGGCTTTCTTGGCCAGATGCAGCATAACCCCGGAATCCTTGCCGATCGAGTACAGCATCACCGGATTCTGGAATTCCGCGGCCACCTCACGGATGATGTGAATCGCTTCCGCCTCAAGCTGCTGTAAATGTGTCAGTGTGTATTGCATTTATTCTTCCTCTCTTTATGCCAATGTTTTCCAAATAGCGATGATTCCCAACAGTAATGTTACGCAACCGATCAGAACCCTCAGTTTGCCGGTATTGATCACCTTTACCGTCCATGCCGAAAGCGGGACAGACAATATTGCCCCAAAGCATAGCCACGGCGCAAGACTCCAGTCAATGCTATGGGGACTCAACAAATATACCGAGACACCCACAATGCAGGTCAAACCTTCTGCCAGTGAAGTGATCCCGATGGCGTTCTTGCCGTCCACTCCGGCCAGCAGTTGCCCGCCGGTTACAACCGGACCGTAACCGCCGCCGCTGATACCCTTATTAAACGAAGCCAGCATTCCCAGAAAAACCACCCGTCCCCATGAAAAACGGTAGGTCCGGTTGAGTGTCGTCAGAAGAACAATCCCGATTACCAGAATCAGTATTCCAATATACATTTTCAGGTAGAATTGCGGAAGATTCAAAGCCAGCATAACCGAAGCGACTGTCCCGACAACTGAGCAGGCCGCTATTGTCAGAGTGATTTTCAGATGTAATGGCATATTCTCGCGCAGCCCTTTAAAAAGGCCTTCACTGCGCATCCTGCGCATGATCAGCGCCAGACTCATGGTACGCGGCAGCAGGGTAACATTGCCCATCGCGTGATGCGTAAAACCGGCCAGTAACCCCGTAAATAGTTCTGAAAGCAGCACCGCCGGCACTATCTGCAACGGTTCATAACCCATAATCAACAATACCGGCGTCAAGGTCGTCCCATATCCCATGCCCAATGTCGAATCAATATACTCGCCAACAAATGCCAGCAACACGATGACCGCCACCACCCCCCATGCCATCTCTACCGTGAATATATTCATGTTGCCTTTTGCCTTTTCGATATATAGCGGTTTTCAAAAGTTTTGTCTTAATGTAGCACAGACATTCCTGTCTGTGCCTCACAGACGACCCTACTTATCGCAGCTTCTGTGCCAAACATTACCGAAAAGTTATGTGACTCATAGATAGATGCTTACAAATAAAGAAACCCGCCCCTTGATAGATTCTATCATATTTGCTGTATTTTATTATTGCATTTACCAATATTTCCGTGCTATTTGACACACATGCAACATTATAGTCAGCTATTTATTGAAATATGGCAGGAGGCATGCCGGCATATTCAGATTGCAGAATCTTGCACCAGCTTTCATGCAATAATCGCTAAATACCTCCCGGTAGAGCAACTGCTGATATTCAGACTGAACAGGACAACCCGCACCCTTGAACCATTGGCCGTATCACCGCATTCGGAATATAACGCCCCGGGATTACGACACCTTCTACCGCAGGAAGCCGCCATATTGCAGAAGTGGGCGGAAAACGACAACCCGCTGCGCTGGAACACATCTGCCGCGCCACCGCCGGAAGCAGACGCCCTGCTGCAAACCCACTCAACAACCGGCTCATGGCTGGCCGCACCGGTGTCGGACACAGCAGGCCACACCGGGTTTGTTGCCATGCGCGCCGATAACCACAATCAATTCAAAACCTCGCATGAAGAAATCATTCAGAAACTACGCGAACCACTGGCCGCCGCATTGCAAAATGATCTGCGCCTGCGGGAATTGCATGAATTACGCAATGCCGCAGAGGCGGACAAAAGCGCTGCCATGCGCCGCCTCGGCCGGGAAAAACTGAGTACCGAGATAGTCGGCAGCAATGGCGGCCTGCGTTCGGTGATGCAACGCGTTGAACAGGTTGCTCAGGCGGATGTGCCGGTGCTCATCATTGGGGAAACCGGTACCGGCAAGGAAGTGATCGCCCGTGCCGTACATGAGCATTCGCAACGCGCCAACGGCCCGTTTGTTCGTGTAAACAGCGGCGCCATTCCACCGGAATTGATTGACTCCGAACTGTTCGGCCACGAAAAGGGCGCCTTCACCGGTGCCAATACAAGTCGCCACGGCTGGTTCGAGCGCGCCGACGGCGGCACCCTGCTGCTGGATGAAATCGGCGAACTGTCCCTCCCGGCCCAAATCAGGCTCTTGCGCGCATTACAGGAAGGCGAAATCCAGCGCGTCGGCGGCAACAGCATCATTCATGTTAATGTGCGGGTAATTGCCGCCACCCACCGCGATCTGCCGGCAATGGTTCAGACCGGCAAATTCCGTGAAGACCTGTGGTACCGGCTGAACGTCTTCCCCGTGGTGCTTCCGCCATTGCGTGAACGCAAAAGCGATCTACACGACCTGACCGCCCACTTCTGCGAACGGGCCGCCCACCGCTTTGGCTTCCGCGTTCTATATCCGGACCAAAACGATCTTGCGACACTGGCCGATTATGACTGGCCGGGAAATATTCGCGAATTGGCATCTGTTATCGATCGCGCCGTTATTCTGGGCGAAGGCGAACACCTCGATATCCAACGGGCATTGGGCGGCACCTACCGGACTGCTGAAAACAAACCGGGCATCCAGGCAGCATCCCCCCCACAAGAAGATATAATCCTCCCGTTAAATACCGCCCTGCGCCGGCATATTGAATCCGCCCTGCAAAAAACGCATGGAAGAATTGACGGCCCCTTCGGGGCGGCTCGCATTCTGGAAATCAACCCCCACACCCTGCGCGCCAAAATGCGCAAACTAGGCATAAACCGCAATGCTTTCAGGATGTGAATTTGTGCTTCTGTAATTGCTCCGGTGTGATATGCTGTAAAGATATGA
>PXDI01000297.1 GCA_003565095.1 PVC group bacterium
CCCCTTCCCCAGCGGCGATAACGTGCTCTCCGCATATGGGTCAAGAGATCCGAGTGTAAGGGTACGTGTAAGAGAAAGGGGCTTCCGGTCCGAATGGTCTTACCGTACTCGTACACATACTCGTACACGCAAATCTCCCTCTTCTTTTCCTCCTCCCATCCGTGGGCCGGGTTTGCCATCCGTGGGTTATAATCCCCCTTCCCCAGCGGCATCCGTGGTAAAGATATCTTTGCATACAGCTTCTGGATTATTTCATAAAGTAGATGAATGGATCAGGCTGGCTGGTTGAGTAGTATTATCTGATCGCCCCGCCGGGCGGACAAAACATCTGTCTGTCCGCCCGGCCGTTTGGTTTCAAGTGCCCTAGTTAATCTTAGTCTGCCACAAAAGGCATAAACCTTTGTTGAACGTCAGGACTTTGTTGCACTGCATGCATGATTTGATTGTAATCATCTACATCCATGCCTGCATCGCTCACCGCCTGCAGCATATCAGACTCAGCCTTGGCAACATGCTGCTGAACAACATCGGCATCAACAACCCCTTCAAGATTTGCCTGCAGAGTCTGATTGATTTTAATAATGACATTATATACTTGAGCAGCCTGCCGCAACTGCGCATCACTGAAATCAGGGACTTCCGCCTGCTGCGGTTGCTGAGTTGCCAGCGGTGCGGGCATTGCAGCCTCCACTTTTGCAATGAATTCTGCACGTAACGCGGGATCAACAGAAATGCTGTTGATTAAAGCTTCATATTCTTTAGCATCAAGACCAGTGCGGACAATCGCCTGCTCCATAACAGGCGCAGCTTGATCAACTCTGTTCTGAATTACTTCAGCATCCTCTACGCCTTGCAATTCTTCAGCAAGCGCACTTTGTATCTCCTGAACCGCCATATATGCTTCGACAACCTGGTCAAGCTGTTCGCCACTGACATCCGCCGCGGCTTGCGGCTCGGGAGCTCCGCCCATGTGAGCCTGCTGTCCGATTACAGGCGAATATGCGGCAATAATCACTGCCGACATAATAGTTCCCAATACTAACTGATGTGTTGTTCTTTTGTTCTTCATTTCCATTTCCGCTTTCTTGCTTGTTGTTTGCTGTTTACTACATCCCATCATTTTTTTATCAGTCTATAGGCGGCAGCTCCGTTTCCGCCTCTGCCGGAGTACGCTGCGGCGCAGGCATACCCCACTGCCCCTCGTCAGCCGGCGGGGTCTGCGCAGCAGCCTCTTCTCCGGCAGGAGCTTGAGGTTCAGGAAGCGGCTGTGCGTCACAACCGCTTATCAGCCAAATACCGGCGAATAATCCCACCGTTATAGACAATCGCATTGCCCGTGATTTTTTGTTGCAGATTTCCATTCTCTTCCCCTTTCTTTGTGCGACAGGTAGACGTTCATGTGACAATCAAGAACACCTTTCTTCTGCCAATTCCAAATAATTGTTTATTTTTCATCGCAAATAACATGCCAAAGTCAATAACCACACAGATTTTCGATTCAGACCAGTAGTAGAAGCGTTATCGGCAACATATAATCAGAGGGATCATTTCTTGACACCACCCCCTTAGTGTGCATTATGGGTACATGTTACCTAATTACGCATATATCGGAAAAGGCCACCTGCGCCCCGGGGCAAGCCTGCGTAATGCGCTTTTTTTCTATGTCCTCCTGCCGATTGCCTTAGTCTCTGCGGTCGGATTTTGGTGGAGCTTGCGAGCCTTTGAACGGCAAGTAGAAATAAGAATGCAAAAAGACCTTGAAATGGTGGCAAGGGCGATTAAACGCCCCCTAAGTCACGCTTTATTACGCGAACGCGAGGGCAGTATTGCCGAAGCCCTAAAATCAGCTTTTGCCATGAGTCATGTCTACGGTGCATACCTATACGATGCAGAAGGGCGTAAAATTTCCGACACAACTATTACCGCCAAACAGGAGCAGCCGATTGACCGCAGAGAAGTAAGCGAGCGGGCTGAAGAAGGAAAGCGGCATGGTCAATATACCGAAATGGGGGGCAGAGATGTTTATTCATATTTTGTCCCGCTGACCGATAGCGGTGGCAAAATCACCGGGCTGCTTCAGTTAACTCGCCGTTATAGCGATTTTGAAGCTCAAATAAAAAAAATTCGCTATCGCGGAACTGTCATTTTTCTAATTTCCATGATTTTACTTACCGGCACCATTCTATATGGACATCACCGCGTTTTTGGCAGGCACCTGCAGCGTTTTGCCGAAAGCATGTCTACAATTGCCGCCGGCAATTACCAGCACCGTTATACAACCGGAGGCCCCGTCGATTTCGTACGGCTGGGCAGAAACTTCAACCGAATGATGGACCATATACAGCGAGCTGAAGAAGAAATCAAACAACACAGTCTGAAACAAAGAAAACTGGAGAAGCGGCTGAGACAGGCCGAAAAAATGGCTGCGGTCGGCGAACTGGCCGCAGGCGTGGCGCATGAACTCGGCACACCTTTGAGCCTGATTGATGCCGGAACTCAGCGTGCACAACGCAAATGTCAACCGCTGTCGGAAACAAGCAAGGCTATGCAACAAGTGCGCCATGAGGCGCAGCGCATGACAAATATAATCCGCCAACTGCTGGACTTTAGCAGACGCAGCAAAATCGAGCGCCGTCCAGTAAAAACCGGCAATCTTGTGAAAGCCGCCGTCTCTGCATTAAATGCCGAAATCACTGCATCCGGAACAGAAATCAAATCAAGCGGCTTAAGCAGCATAACAATAAATGTCGACCCGCTTAGAACCGAACAGGCCCTGATCAACTTATTGCGTAACGCTGTTCAAGCCGCACCGGGCGGATTAGTGAGCATTGACTGCTGCAAGAATGACGGCGCAGTGGTCTTTACTGTCACCGACGATGGCGAAGGTGTCGCTACAGTAAACCATGATAAACTTTTTGAACCATTTTTCACAACAAAGCCGGTTGGCAAAGGTACCGGCCTGGGATTGGCCGTCGTGCATGGAATAGCGGAGGAACATGGCGGTAAGATAGAATTTGACCAGACCTATAAGAACGGCGCGTGTTTCAGGTTGTATCTACCAGATGAAATCAGCAGCAAGGAATATTCTGCGCTATGAATAAAATCAGCGAACTCAAAGGTATGAAAATACTGATTGTCGAAGATCATGCAGGGCTGGCAGAGCTGCTGGCAGACGAAATCCGCGACGCCGGCCTTGAGGCCCAATGGGTTACCAGCACCGAAAAGGCGCTTCCACTGCTCGCCAAATGGGAACCAGACCTGATTGTAAGTGATTTGCGCCTGCCCGGGGCAGACGGAATGATGCTGCTGCAACACTCAAAAAGCAAAGCAGTCCCACCCGAGTTCCTTATTATTACCGCATTCGGCACTGTATCACAGGCTGTCGAGGCTATCAAAATGGGTGCGGACGACTTCCTTACCAAACCGCTCGACCTTGAGCAGTTCATGCTCCGTATGGCGCGACTGCTGGAAACAAGGCGGCTGCGCGCCGAAATTGCTGACTACCGCCGCATCTTTGAAGGTGATTCTTTTTACGGAATGTACGGACGCAGCAAAGCAATGCGCGAACTTTTTTCTCAAATCAAACAGATTGCCGCGGCACAGGGACCGGTATTAATTGAAGGCGAGAGCGGCACCGGCAAGGAACTGGTGGCAAATGCCATCCATAAATTAAGTGAACGCAATGAAAAAGCTTTTCTTGCCATCAATTGCGCCGGCGTGCCGGAAACATTAATGGAAAGTGAATTTTTCGGTCACGCTGCCGGAGCATTCACCGGAGCACGACATAAACGCGAAGGTTTTTTTCTCGAAGCGGCAGGCGGAACCCTGTTGCTTGACGAAATTGCAGAAATGCCGGTCGCATTGCAGTCCAAGCTGCTGCGCATTTTACAAGACGGAAAAGTCAGACCGGTAGGCAGCAACAAGGAACAACAGGTTGATGTCAGGATTATTGCCGCAACCCATCAGGACCTGGAGAAAGCTGTTCAAGAAAATCGCTTCCGGCAGGATTTATACTATCGTCTGGAAACATTCGTCATCAGGGTGCCGCCCATCCGGGAGAGGGACGATGATATTGAACTGCTGGCACAACGCTTTCTTGCTTTATATAATAAACGTATGCAGAAGAACATCCAGGAGTTTGAAGAGCCCGCACTTGATATGCTGCGGCGATATTCTTTTCCCGGCAATGTCAGGGAGTTGCATAACGCAGTTGAACGTGCCGTCGCTTTTTGTAATGAAAAGAAAATCAGAGTAAAACACCTACCGGCAAAAATCCGACAGACCACCCCTGCTACAGGCGGCTTGCCGCAATCCGGCGAAATCACTTCATTGCTGAACACCGACAACCTGCCACCATTGGCAGACGTTGATATGCTTTACATCAAACACGTCATCCAGCACACCGGCAATAACAAGAAAAAAGCCGCCGATATCCTCGGCATCAGTCGAAAAACACTATATCAACGACTTCAGCCTTAACCTGATCTATCCATCAACTTCATGAAATAATCCATAAGCTGTTTGTTTATATATCTTTACCACTGATTGCACGGATAACACGGATTTTTTATCATTATTATTATTTATCCGTGAAATCGGTGCTATCCGTGGTTAAAACCTTTCTTCATGAATAATTCAGGCTAAGCCGTTTCATTACTTGTGGCGGTCTTTTCCGGGAGCACCAACGAAACAACCATCAATGCAACCGCGGAAAGCAGCATACCAAAAACCACCGGATCTAGTCCAAGCGGCAGGGAGACCTTAAACGCAATCAGCCCGACGGTAAGGCCGCCGCCGGCCAGCATGCCGGCCAATGCACCACTGGACGTTGCCCGCGGCCAGAAAAATGCGGCCAGTGTCGGAATGAACAGCCCCGATACCAGAAAAGCATAAGCATACAGAATCGAGTCCAGCACCGTCTGGAACATGCCGGCAAATGATATAGCAACAACGCCCAGCAAGAGAGTTACCGCCTGCGAAAGCCGCATTACCGCTTTGGATGAAAGTTTTTTGCAGACGTACCGCTGCAACAAGTCATTGGTCAAATTGCCGGAGGACGCTACCAAACAACTGTCAGCGGTGGACATGATCGCCGAGAAATAGGCCGCCACCACCACCCCGGTAATGCCGATCGGCAGTACCTCGTTAATCAGCATCGGCAACCCGCGTTCAGCATCCGCGGCGGTCAGCTCCGGATACATTGCACGCGCGCACATGCCAAGCGTCACCCCCATAAAGGCCATGATCGGATATTCAAACACCCCGGCAATAATCCACGCCTTGCGCGCCTCTTTGACGCCCTTGGCGGCGTACATCCGCTGGTAAAGCGTCATTCCCACCAGCCAGATCGGCACAATCGTCACCATCCAGTTAATAAAGGTCACCCAGCCGGAACCCTCGCCGGCACCGATCGCGCCCGGCGACAAGTTGAAAAACCCTTCCGGTAAAGTCGCGCGCAATCCGGCAAAACCGCCGACTTCGCGCAATGCCAGCGGAATTGCCAGAAAAATGAGACCTGCCAGCAGTATTATCCACTGCGCAAAATCGGTATAAATAACCGCCTTAATCCCGCCCATCACGGTATACACAACAATGATAAAACCCATGACATACAGCGAAAAGGTAAAAGGGTCCATCCCAAACGGGGCCTGGCGGAAGGCGGTCTCGGAGGCCAGCTTGGCACCGGCCAGAATCTGGCTGCCGGTAAACAGCAGATAGCCGCCACCGGAAATCAACGCCGCCAACAAAGCCACACGATTATCAAAACGGTGACGCAGAAAGTCCGGATAGGTCAGCATTTTGTTTTCAAGATCGGGTCCCTTGATGCGCGGGATAATAAAGACAGCACACAGCCATGCGCCCAGCAGTCCGGTAAACAACAGCCACGTTCCGGAAAGCCCCATCAGAAACCCCACCCCGCCCAGGCCGATCGAAAAGCCGCCGCCGACATCAGTGGCAACAATCGAAAGCCCTAATGCTGTCGGCGGAACATTCCGGCCGCCCACATAATAGTCATCTTCGGTCTTGTTCCGGCGGAAATGGTAGTAACCGATCCAGAGAATGCCGAGCATGTAAAGGATGAAGATTAGATAGTCGATCCAGATCATGACATCAGTTCCTTTCGCGACAGTGACAGACAGGCACTGCCATCACCGCACCCCCTGCAATAAGGGCCGTTATGCGGCACAGTTCACAATAATGAGGTCAAAATACCCCGGCGGATTAATCGCCCCACCCTACCAACTGGGCGTGAGATGTCAAGGAGTCATCGAGAATTGGACTTTCCCGAATGGCGTTAGTTTAAGCAGCACATTTGGTGGCTACTCATTGAATAGGCTCTCACAACTCATGGGGTCTCTCTCTGCCGTCCGCTGACCTTGGTCAGCGGACGGAAAAATCGGTTCCAGCAAGATCAGTAAAAGAACAAACTTGAGCCCGGATTGAGCAAATCAAGCAGTTTTCCTCAATACTTGCTCGATGTGGGCTCTTTTATTTTTGCGCTTTGTTGTTTTCTTTCTCTCGATTTTTCCGCTCGCCGACCAAGGTCAGCGAGCGTTACCAAGGCAAGACTTTTGAGAACCTCTCTAATCAAGATATGAGCTTAAGCTAGCGCCATTCGGGA
>PXDI01000086.1 GCA_003565095.1 PVC group bacterium
CGATCCTGATGGGCGGCCGATTGTCTACCTGTGTACCGCCTGCGGTGCGGTTGATCCCGCCAAGTTCGAGTGGGCGCTGAAGCTGAATATGATCATACCTTATGGCGCGATTGGTATCGCAAAGGTTGAGGATGATAACTGTTTTGCAATGGTGAACACTTATCTGCGAGAGACGGCCAATCCGCGTGAGATCGGGTTTTCGGTAATGACCCTTGCCAACGAAGGCGACTCTATTGAAAAAGCCCTGTGCCGGCAGGGATAGTGCCTGAGATTGACACATCACCGGCCCAGTGGGCCGAAATATTGCCGGTTTCCTCTTGCAGCAGCAGGCGGCCTTGCCCATCAATTCCCGCATAGCTTCCGTTTATTCGGCCGGCGGCGGTAGTAATGCTAAGCTGCCTGCCGGCGAGCGCATCATATTTACGCCATTCTTCAAGTAATGTGTGTGGATCGTTTTGCACAGCCTTCAGCCATAATTCCAGATGGATGACAAGTTCAGAGAGAAGCTGCTCAGTTCCCCAGCGGCATCCGCCGTCAACCTGATGCAGACCAACTGCCGGCAGGCGACCGTTTTCCACTTCAATTGGCGCTGCCGGGTTGATGTTGATTCCGATTCCCAGAATGATTCTGTTTTCGTGCAGACTGTCCTGCTCAGCGAGTATCCCGGCGATTTTCCGGTTACAGCATATGACATCATTCGGCCATTTAAGTGTGGCGGGGGCACCGGCCTTGAAGAGGGTGTTTCTGACGGCAACCGCCGCGGCGGCCGGCAGCAGGGAGGGGGGCGGCTTTGCGGGATCGACGTCAATACAGAACGAAACAGTAAGGTTTTCGGTTCCCGGCGACTGCCAGATGCGGTCGAAGCGTCCGCGCCCGGCCGTTTGTTGGCGGGCAACCACCGCATCCCCGTGGCGCAGCAGTTTGCTGTTATCAAGTGCCCAGCGGTTGGTTGACGGCAGCTTTTCAAAGATCCAGCGCCGCCCACTCCACAACCCACCGCGTTCCTGCAGCACCCCTTGTCCGCTCATAACTACCGCACCCGGTTGACCGGCGGAAGCCCGGCTTGAATCTCACCCAACGGGGGGATTTCTGACGGTTCTAGAATCACACTTTCCTGTCCGTTACGCCGGATAATAACGCCGCCCTCGGAGGAAATCAGAATATCCTCAGATTCGCGGCCGACGGTGATCCGCACCCCGCCCTCAATGGTGTCAAACGCGGGTTTTTCCGTACCGCGCGGGTAGGGATACAACACCCATGTCACCGGCGTGCCGGGTTTTGTTTCGATACGCAGCCAGAGCTGGCATTCGCCATAGAGCCACTCACGGTTCCATCCGGGTGGCGGCATCAGCGCCCGCCCGTCAGTATTGCGGATAAGTGCATGCCAGTCGCTGTTCATATCCGGGTTCTGCCAGACCGGTTTCCAGTCATCGAGAGGAAGCGCGGTTACTTTGTGCTGCTTCATAAATGCCTGCATGCGCTCTTTCCACTCCCGCTGGGTTTCGCCTTCACGCAGAACATACGGCTCGCCGGGGGAAGCCGGCCAGCCGTCCCAGTAAAACCATTCGCGATTTTCAACCTTGGGATCGGTGGCATGCGCCAGATAAACGCTCATATCCATTTCCCACTGGCCCCACAGATCGATCCGGTTGCCATCCTGCACTGCTTCACGGGCCAGCAAGTGGATATTCAGTTGCTGGCGTTCAGAGGAACGGGTTTCGTCCCTGACAACCAGATAATCAGTCATGCTGCTGCGGGCGGGATGCTTAATCAACGCCAGAATCCGGCGGTGTACAATCTGGTCAACATCACGTGAAGGCCATTGAATGCTGAATTCGCCTGACGGCTGCCAGGGAGTCATTATCAGGTTGCCGGATTTTCTTTCGGCCACGACAACATCGGCATGGGTACTGTTCACGAAGGCGCCGACATGGGCGGTGCTGGTTATTTGCTCGAAGGCCTCCTGTGCCGCACCCGACTGGCTGTGTGGAACATTGCCGGTGCGGCCGAATGTCATGGAATTATGCAGTGCGGCGTGATCGCCGCGCGGGCTGTATGAGCAATTATAGTCCAACGATATCGGTGTGGAATTGGCATAATAATGGTATGCCAGTTCGGTATTATGGTCATGTCCGCGTGCGTGTCCGGCCTTGAAGCTGAGAAAAGTTTCACGCGGTGTATCGAAATGCGTGCGCATAATGGTACCGAAGCCGTGGAAGTACTGGCTTGACCAGTCCATTTCCGCCGGGTCCATGGCGGGAATGCTCTCATCGATGGATGTCAGGGCGGCGGCGAGGCTGCCTTCCTGTTTTCCGGTCGGCAGCAGGGTGCGGGTCCCCATAAAGCGCGAGGCGGCCTCGGGGTGTTCATTGCGCATAAAGAACGCCAGTCTGCCGAATCCTTCACTGCCCAATCCTGAGTCCCAGCGATGGGTATCGCCATGCGGTGCGGCATGGCGCCGGCCCAGGCGGGTATGATAAGGTGTCAGCAGTTTGCGGTGCCAATCACCGGTTCTGATAAACAGCGGATTGTCGGCAACCACGTTGGCAACGCCGAGGTTTTTGTAGAGCAACGCGGTTTCAAGCTGCAATTTGAGTGAATAGCCGGAGTACCCCGGGCATTCATAGCCGACCCCGTCGGGCGGAAACAAGACCTTGTCCAGGTCATCCATAAAATTATCTTTACCGAACGCCAGCCATTCCTGCGCGTGGGGGTGATCCAGCATGGCGGCACCCGCCATTACTCCCGGCATGTATTTGTCGGTATGAAAATTGGGGTTTCCGGGAGACCATCCGTGGTGCCATCCGGGCCAATGGTCGAGATCGGTCATAATATAGCCGATGGCGGCCTGCCATGCCCCGCCATAGGGTTGCCCGCCCGAAAGCAGGTCGCCGATGGCAAGATCATGCGGCATGGCGCGCAACTGGCGAGATGTGGGATTCAGGAAATCATCCTGATAGCGGCGCTGGATCCAAAGCCCCGGAGACGGCGGGTTGGGGGTGCTGATATCCTCCCCGAGAACCACCGCCAGCACTTTATAGTCCAATGAATCCAGTTCATTACGGATCTGTCCGGCCCGGCGCCGGTCACCGCTTTCCTGCACTTCGGCCAGTTCCGTCTGGAGTGCAGCGCGTTTTTCGACTGCTTCACGGATGGCCTGTGCAGCGAAGGTATCGGTATTGTCACGATATTCACGCCGCAGGCGTTCGAGTGTATCCCGGTTCATCAGGATATTGGGTCCCGCCTTGGAAGGATCACGCTCCCAGCTCAGGATGTACTTGTTCATCTGGGCGACAAGGGTCCAGTCGGTATGCCGCCGGACGATATCATTAATCGAAGCGACATTGCGCCGCGGGGCGATATTGATGCCGTAGGATCTCTGTCCGTAGTGGAACCCTGAGCGGTGTGTATCGCCGTCACGCAGCGGAAAGCGCACACTGGCCCGGCTTTCGTCATGGGCGTATGCCGCAATGGTATTGGGGTAGGGGCCGACCCATTTGCTGGCAAAAGCCGCCACAATGCCGACAGCGGGGGCCTCATCGTCAACCCCTTCAAACGGATATTCCCCGCCGAGTGCTTTCAGTGCCTGCACCAGCAACTTTCTGGCCTCCGGTCCCGGCAGATCACGAGACTGCTCCTCCCAGTCGTTAGCCTCTTCTGCGGCCGTCTTCAAGGCTTCGTCGTCGTCGCGGCGGGCATTACGGATGCGGCCCTGCACATCACGGCGCAACTGACCCAAAGCGGGCGGTGGCGGACCGCCGCTGGTCATAAAGAAATCCTGAGAGCCGCCGCCACCCTGATTCCAACGGGGGCGCATCAAGGCAAACGGCCGGCCGCGCTGGTCTTCGCGCGGGCGGGCCGGAACCCAGTGCTGGTTGACATTTCCGCCGAAACGGTCATACAGAAACCAGCGCACCCAGGTGATCGTATCCAGCGGCATGAAAGCGTCGGTTTGAAAACCGGTGATGGCCGGGACGTTTTCATCAGGTTCGCCCCAATGCATATAATATTGGTGAATGCCCCAGCCTTCGACAGTGTCGTCACCGGGCAGATAAAAGCGTTCGCTGACTTCGATCCATGGATTTCCTGCGGTGAAGCGCAGCATCACCTCATAATGCGCCGATAACTTCGGGATGGTTTCACGCGGCGGCTGGTTGGGCTCCCATAAATGGCACTGTTTACCAAGTTCCAGCGGCAGTGCTTCAACATGGCCGTCGGGTTGTGCATCGCTGAAATGATAGATCAGATGCATATCGAGAAAGACCGGCCCATTATTAAGAATTCTGTTTTCCACACGTTCTACCCGGGAGCTGCCGTTGAACCATGCGCGGCCGTCCCATGCGGAAGATCCCTTAAGGCGCATGCCGCCGCTCCAGTGCGGCAGTTCACCCAGTGCCGTGCCGGCGGCCAGCCCGGCATAGCGGTGGACTCTGAATTCATAGACGCCGTTGTCAATCAGGGCAAAATCTCCGTCGCTTTTTACCGTCAGGCCTGCAGTGGCCGGCTGGTCTTCAATAACCGCCACCGGCATTTCGTTTGATCCGCCGGGGATCGTGGCGGTGAACCATACGCGGTTGACCGTCTTGTCTTCCTTTGTGACACGTTCGAGCTGCGCCGGGCGCAATTCCCCGCCGATTCTGACCGCCAGCGGCTCCTTGAGGGCATCTCCCGGAATCTCCAGATATGTCAAATCCAATGGCCAGTGCAGACCGAATTCATTACTGATGACAAATTCGTGTGATTGAGCTGCAAGCACCGCCGGTAGTAGTATCATACTGATAACGGGTAGAATGAACGCTTGGGAAATACGGCTATTCTGCATACTGGTTTACTCCTAGTCTGAGAAAATTAAATAATTACAATACTCTCTCTAAAAAAGCGTAAACTGCCGGTCTTGTCAAGAATGGGTCTTCAACAAATGGAAAAAGCTTGATTAGAAAGTGGGGCGGGGCAATATTGTCATGGAGTCTGACATATAGAGCAAGAAAGGAGCATCAGCATGGGTAATCTGCCTCCGGTATTTATGGGGATTGACGCGAGTACGCAGGGTTTAAAGGCGACGCTACTGGATGAAGGGTTAAACGTAGTCAGCGAGACTGCGCTGAATTTTGACCGTGATTTTCCTGAATATAAGACCGAAGGCGGTGTTCATCGTCATACTGACGGTTTAACGGTAACCTCGCCGCCATTAATGTGGGTTGCAGCGCTCGACCGTTTATTTGAGCGGCTGAAGAGTGGCGGGGCTCCGCTGGACAGGGTTGTCGCCATTTCAGGCTCCGGTCAGCAGCACGGCAGTGTGTGGCTCAAACCCGGCACGGGAGATGTGCTGGCTGCACTTGATCCGGCCCTGCCGCTGCTCGACCAGCTTGCGGAAGTTTTTTCTGTTGATGAATCGCCAATCTGGATGGATGCCTCCACCACCAAACAGTGCCGCAAGCTGGAAGAGCGGCTTGGCGGAGCGCAGGCGGTCGCCGACATCACCGGTTCCCGCGCCTACGAACGTTTTACCGGCAACCAGATTGCGCGGATATATGAAGAGCGGCGTGAACTGTACGATGCCACTGAGCGGATTGCGCTGGTCAGTTCATTCATAGCGTCATTGCTGACCGGCGGCTATGCGCCGATTGATACCAGCGACGGTTCCGGCATGAACCTGATGGATATCCGCAAGAAAGACTGGTCGCAAGCCGCGCTGGATGCCACTGCCGCGGGGCTGGCGGCGAAACTGGGGCAGCCGGTTGCGGGGCATACCGCGGTCGGCATGGTCAGCGATTATCTGGTGCGGCGCTATGGATTGAATGCCGCAGCGCTGGTGATTGCGTTTTCGGGCGACAATCCCTGCAGTCTGGCCGGACTGCGTCTGCAGAAACCGGGGGATATTGCGGTAAGTCTCGGCACCAGTGATACTCTGTTCGGTTCGGCCCGTGAACCGCAGCCCTCCGGTGTGGAAGGCCATGTTTTCGCCAATCCGGTTGACCCCGGTTCCTATATGGTAATGCTTGTGCATCAGAACGGTTCGCTGACCCGCGAGAAGGTCCGTGATCTGGTGGTGGATGACAGATCATGGCAAACCTATCGGGATGTTATGTCCCGGACTGCTCCCGGCAACAACGGAAAAATCGGCTTGTATCTGTATGAGCCGGAAATAACCCCGCCGATACTGCGTACCGGGGTGTTCCGTTTTGATGCGCAAGGCGCCCCGGTGGAGGCCTTTGCACCGGGTGAAGAAGCGCGCGCGGTTTTGGAAAGCCAGTTTATGTCGCTGCGCGTGCATGCGGAAAGCATCGGCCTGCGTCCGGCCAACATTATTGCCACCGGCGGGGCATCAGTCGATCCGGCGGTAATTCGTGTGTTATGCGATGTTTTCGGGGTTCCGGTGCGGGTTGCCGAAAAGGCCGATTCGGCTTCATTTGGTGCCGCCTACCGTGCGCTGCACGGCTGGAAATGCGCGCAGGCCGGAGCTTTTGTGGAATATGAACAGGCGCTCGCCGGTGCCGCGCCTTACAAAATTGCTGCGGAACCGGATATGCAGGCGCATCAGATCTATACAGAAATGCTGCCGCGCATTGGCGAACTTGAACGCAAAATTGCGGAAGGGTAGGACGGGGGAGGGGCTAG
>PXDI01000130.1 GCA_003565095.1 PVC group bacterium
ACCGTTCGGTTGATCGTATCCGGGATTGTTTTGTTGCTCCGGTGAGCTATGAAACGGATGGAACAATGCGGGATGACCTGTCGGGGCTGCCGGCGGATTTGCGGTAAATAATGAGACATAAGAAGAAATTGGTCAGACCTACACTAACCTGAGTTTGGCGCGCAACAGAGTCCGCTTGCCGACAATTGGAATTCGCATGCCCCAGATATCGGCAGTATCGATTTCCGAGAACACGCTGTTTTCATCTTCAGACAACATAGAGGCAAGCAGATCAAGCTCAATCGTGGTGCGGGCTATGTTTAGTTGTATAATAACTTGTCGGGCATTCTGAAAACCCGCTATCTTATGGATAAAGCGATTTGAATAATATCCGGCACAGGCGGGCGGGCTTGACTACGAACGGGAGAAAAAGCAGTTTGATGTGTTACGCGTTCGAGAGCATATGTTTTTAGCGCCAGGGAAAGGTTAAACTAAAAAAGAGCAGTTCAGTTTGATAGACAGAGAGATTATGGCAAAAGATTAAGTAAGCAGGGAAGTCCACCCTGTCGGGTTAATGGAGAATATAGGATGTTGAGACCGGGCAAGCCGCAATGGCAGGGAATGTTGTCTTACACAGCCGATCTGCACCGCAGAAGCATTCGGCCGGCGCAACCGCCGTTTTTCCACCCGTGGGAGGAGATCGGTCCGGGCTACTGCTACGGTCCGGCGTTCGGCCATTGGGACACCGTTCATCAAGTTTTGGACTGGATGCCTGTGGATCCGGAGCATGTTGCCCGCCAGATCAAAAATCTCTTTGCCGTCCAGCAGTGCGACGGATTCATGCCGGGGGCAACGCGATGGCACGACGACGGCCGCCCTCTGCTGCAGATCAATCACAGTCACCCGCCCGTCTGGGTTTTCGCAGTGGAAGACCACTATCGGCAGACAGGCTCCCTCGATCTGATTCGCGCAATATTTGCGCCCGCCCGCCACCAACTAGCCTGGTTTGAGGCACAACGCCGCGCAACACGAGGCGGATATTATTACTGCGATATCACGAAGCAGACCTGGGAGAGCGGAGTGGACGAAGGTATCCGCTTTGACACCTCTCCCGCTCTGCCGCTGGCGTGTGTTGATGCCACTGCTCATGTGTACGCATTAACGAGCCATCTTGCGCTCTGGGCCGAGAGACTCGGAGAGAATGCCTCAGCTTTTACCTCTGCCGCGCAGGCCCTCCAGAACTTCATCCGCGCGAGTCTTTTTGCTCCGAATGCCGGCTTCTTCCACGATCACTGGGCGATTGACCTACCCGCGCAACAGTGCATCTGTTTTGAGGGTCTGTGGCCGGTTATTGTGGGCGCGGCCAGTTCGGAGCAGGCGCAGCGGGTCATCCACGAGAATCTAATGAACCCGGCAAAACTGTTCTGTGATCATCCGGTTGCGACGGTGGCACGGGATGATCCGCGTTTCGAGCTGAGGATGTGGCGCGGTCCGGCATGGAACAGCATGACCTACTGGGCGGCCCGAGGTTGTATGCGGTACGGGGCACATCGTGAAGCGGCAATGCTGCTGGAACGGGCATTGGACGATTCGGCGGCGCAATACGAACGGACGGGGACGATCTGGGAGTTCTATCATCCGCATGGCGGCAAACCGGAGGATGTACAGCGCAAACCCGACACCCCTTTCAATCAGCCCTGCCGTGAGTATCTGGGACATAACCCGTTGCTGGCCATGGCACGGATGTATGATTCTGTTATTAAGCTATAGGAATAGCACGTATGAACTCTAGCAGTTTTCCGTTTGACGGACTCGAACGCTACGAAGATCCGGGTTCGGGGGTTGTTTATTGACTGCTGCCTGTCAATGGCGACGATTTTGAAGTCTGGGGCGCTATGACCGCCATTACAACCACGGACAGATGTCGCCGACCGATCCGGAGCTGGCGTTGCTGGCCGAGGCTCACTGGAGCGATCCGGTGACCGGCGGGTGGATTTCATTGCTTCCTTTATCTATTGCCATAAACTTTCGCCTTTATCTCTCTGTCTATAGTAATCGCGCTCAGCGCGGTGGTGGACACAACCGTCATCTATGGATTGTTATCGGCTGAATAGCGGTGCATCGCAGGTTTGTTGCAGCACCAACGGGATGGCAAATTCGTAATGGACGTCTCTAAAGCTAATTTCTAAGCCGGTTATTCTATTGGCCGAAAGCCAGCCACGTAGAACAGTTTTTCCATCACTAACTGTACAGGTTTCAAATAATGGAGTGCCGTCATGCAGCCTTCCGACTTGAACGTAAGCCATTGTTGCATGCTGCCAATTCTCGGAGAAAGAAGACGAACTGGAGAAGGGAATGACGCCGGAAATTGCGGCAGGAATTTCGGTCGGAAGATAATCTTTTCCGTCTTCAAATAATGTTTTGGCACTAAAATTCCCGGTTTTCCCGCACTTGGAAGTTTTCATTGCGAGAAGCACGGCAAAAGCGCGTTGGTTGGAAATATCTAGGTCAACAGGAATGAAAAGCTGAAGATTCCGGCTCGTTTTCGAGTCACGGGCTTTTCCGATAATCCTTTCGTATCCGTAAAGTTCCGTGGTGTGCCATACCAGCTTTACACCGTTTGTCGCCTGGTATTTCTCAGCATCTTCTAGCGTCTGTGACCAGAGAATCCGGTCGTTAGCAAACGGGTATGATTCGATAACGGTTTGGCCGTTTTCGTAAAGATCAACAGCAAACTGATACAAAACCCCGTCGTACGCGGTTGACAATTTTGGTTCGCGATCGAAAGCGGGGATTGTCTGGACTTCCGGTTCTGGTTGGCTGTAAATCACAAAAAGCCCGGTACATACCGCCACAGTTGCTGTGGCGGCGGCGATTGTCAGCGTATTTGATAATGACGCTCTGAACATCTGCTGTTCAGTTTGTTTTGCGATAGAATCAGCCGGGCCATTGGGGGTGCCAGCCATCTCGTTCATGGCGGCCTGAACACATCCATCCGCCAGCCCGGCCGGCATTTCCGCTGCCGCGGCCTCCGCCTGCAATGCATCATTCAATAGAGTGGCCGGCAGAATGAGGCCATATTTAGTCAGCTTGCTACGCAGTTTATTCCGTCCGATACGCAAGCGACTGCGGACTGTTTCCACGGGGATATCAAGGTTTACAGCGATTTCTTCAACCGTCATGCCGTGAACATGGTGCATAACCATCGCTTCACGCTGCCGTTGCGGCAGTGCCTCCAGGCAATCATCAAGATGTTCACTAAGCGCGGGTTGCATGACTTCCCCGTCTGTTTCTCCATGGAGAGACTGTTGAATACTTGCGCCTGCGTCCTGCCGGATCGCAGCCCGTCGCTTTTCTGTACGCATCATTGTTCGGCAGACCTGACAAGCGGTAATGTGCAGCCAGCCGCCCAGATTGTGCCTGCGCTGTAATTTCTTTGCCTTGCGGACAAGCAGGATAAAAACCGCCTGCGTCATATCCTGTGCCTGAGCGTGATTGAAACCTGCCCCGCGCAGACATGTGGCATAGACCCCCTTCTCGTAACGTACAACCAGTTTTCTGAATGCTTCCTGATCGCTTTGTTTCAGAAACAACCCAAGCAGTCTGCCGTCGTCCTGATGGCATGATGCACAGTCTGTTGCTTTGTTGCAGTCCTGTCTCATTTATAGGTTTTTCGTGTGCTTCTTTTGACAGAACTCTTTTACTATAGATGAGCTTGCGCTTCAAGGTGTTTGTCTCCGTGATCAGCATCTGCATTTCGTAATTTGTATGATGGCTGGAGTTAATTGATAAACGCCGGTTCTAAAGCACAGACCGCTGGGCACAAAGTTGCCGAGTTTTGTATAAATCGTATATCCGCCGTTGTTTTGTCTCTTGGCATAATGCTGTTATGAACGGGGTTATAGGGGTTCAAAACCTGCCTACGTTCACAAAAATACTCGTATATCTCTTCAAACCCAAGTGGATACCGGTGACGTCGCAGAAACCCGATGGCTTCGTATTGTGCTTTTGGATGACAAAAATGATAGCCGAGTGAACCTGGTTGGGATCCATGAACTTCCATATAGTGGTTTTCGGCGGTCAATAGATCCAGACACATAAAGACCGCAGGGGCTCCGGCGACTTTGGCGTAATTACGCACGGGTCCGACTCTTTTGAACAACAATTTCTTTTCGTAATAAGAAACATGTTTCGGATTGACGGTAATAATCAGATCGGTGGCCTTTTCCTCGTAGCGGGCAGTCATGTAGGCCAGCTTGAACAGATGCAGCAGAACCAGATAGTTGTCACGCCGTCCCATTTCGCGGCAGGCCAGCGAAACAATTTCAGCCGGCCGTCGTCCTTCTTCGCGCATTTGGGCGGTAATATCGCTAAAGAGCTCCGAAGCCGGCAGATCAAGTGGTGAGTCAAATACTATGCTTACAGTCGATATGGCGCAGTGCTTCTGCCGGGCAATTAATGTTGTAGTGGATGGAATAGCATCATGAATGCCATACCATAAGCTATCCGGATTTGATGAAGCATATCCTTTTGCTTTATAGGCATTATAAACAAGCCGCCATGCTTCCCGGCGTTTGGGAATTGAAGATGCGACATCAATTTCGAACTTGTCATCTTCACCAAAACGGTAACGGACAGGCACTTCCGGTTTACTGGAAAGCAACCCGCTCTTGCTATGTGGTAGATAGCGCATGTTTACTCCTGTATTAGCATTTTATGCTGCTGATGTTTCCGGCTTCAATCCGGCTTGCTGAATTTGTTGTTGCGGATGTATTGCTTTTCTTTCAACTGCGCCGCGGTGCATAACTTTACGGAGCCGCCGCATTGCCAATGTTCTGAAAATGATGGCGGAAAGATTGCCGCGCATATGCTGCGGTCCCTGGTCGCAATGCCGGCATGTGTCCGCCGGCAGGAAAGCCTCTTTAGTTTCCATCAGTTGGTTAATCGGCTGGTTTACTATGTTGCCAAACGGTTGCCGCATGGCCTGGTCATTGCAGCAGATGGATGTGCCGTCGGCGGCTATGAAAAGCTGCGAATTCCAGACACAGGGATAGTTGAATGCGCTTAACAGATCAAAAAACTCTTTTAGATTCGGGAAGAAACGCTTAAAAGAAAGTTTCAATTTGACTTTAACGTCATTGTGCAAGCGATTGTTATAGCTCCTGAATATGTCCTTATAAAAATCCACCCCTTTGATACGGTTACGGATCAGGCCCGTACGGTTTGATGTGGCCGGAAACATTACCAGATGAATTTGCTCAACGCCCGCGGCCTGCGCGGTCTTTGTGAGATAATCGAGTGTATCACGGAAAGTTTCACGTATGATTTCTCGTTCCGGAGGGGAAATATGAAACTGAAGATCGGCAAGTCGCCCAGCAGCTTGCGCCTCAAAAGCCTTTGTGATTCCGGGCTTGATCTTTTCCAGCAGTGCCGCTCCTTTTGAAGGATCACCGGCAACCGCGGTTCCGTATGCCGCCGGATGCACGGATGGAAAAGAGATAATAAGTGTCAGTTTGTTTTGTTCGATAGCATCAAGAATGCCCGGTTTTGTCAGCATTGAGCCGTTGGTGACAACGGAGACCTCCGGGGCGGGGAACGCGGGGATGTTCCATTCACGGATCATATTTCCAAACATGTCCATGCGTTGCGTGAAATCAGGATGTAAAGTAGGTTCGCCGTCACCGGCATTGGCAATGTATCTGATACGGATGCCATCATTCGCTGCCGCTTTAACCTGATTGATCAGCGCTTCCGTAACCGGTTGTGGCTGAAACTCCTGCGGGCCTGAATAACCGGTCTTGTTAACCCCGCAGAGCCGGCAGTTATAGTTGCAGATTCCGTGACATAAACTGTTGTTGATCGATAGCGGCCGTCGTGTTCTCATTTTGTTGACACCTTCCTTCCTTTTAACAACTACTGCCGCCAGCGGAGGTGAACGGGTCAATAAAAAATGTTTGAATTCGTATGGTGTACAAATTCAAACGACAAGTGGAAGGGGTTGTGATAGGTTTCTTGAATGATGGGTAGGGACTGCGTGCATTTCGCATGGTGCGGGATCAACGTGGCGACTAATGTATATGGAGCTATTGATGTCAACAAAAGCAAGTAAGGCAGGCCTTTTGGCGGCGGCGGTAATTGTTCCGGGAATGGTTTTTGCGGGAACAATCAATGGCTGGCGCGGGCCACATAATACCGGTGTGTTTCCGGCAAAGAACATTGTCACCTCAGCCGACGAGGCGAGCGGAACGAACATCGTCTGGAAGACACCGCTGCCGTTCTACGGCAACAACTCGCCGGTTTATGCTAATGGCCGGGTGTTTGTGCTGACCGATCCCGGGTGGAAGTCTGACGCGCCGCTCCTGCATTGTCTGGATGTCAACACCGGCAAGATTCTCTGGGAGCGCCCGATTGACAATCTGGACGCCCGTCCGCCCGAAGAGGCGGCCTGGGCGCGCGAGCAGCGCGCCAGGGAATTTGCCATGGCCCGTCTGGGCCGGCAGTTGGCCATCGAGTACCGGGAAGCCGGCGACGATGAGGCCAAACGCCAAGCGGTGCTGGAGCGGGCTGCCGCCGAAGGCATCCGCGCTCAGCCTCCGAGAGGGGCGTCCCCGGAAGACAAGCGGAG
>PXDI01000150.1 GCA_003565095.1 PVC group bacterium
ACAAAAAAGATATCCAGCTTCTGCTGGAGGAAGATGATCCCGCCACTATCGCGGCGGTTGACGCCATCACCCTGCCGCATGGCTTCCGGGTTACTTCCATCCCGGTTTCTTTTCCGCGCACCAAACCCAAAGCTTGTAATATCGGTCTGGAATACGCCCGGGGCGAGTTTCTGGTAATCTATGATGCTGAAGACCGCCCCGAACCTGATCAGCTCAAAAAAGCGGTGGCGGCTTTCCGGCGCGCTGAACCGGAAGTTGTCTGTTTGCAGTCGCGGCTGAATTTCTATAATCCGCGCCATAATCTGCTGACACGCTGGTTTGCTTCGGAATATTCGGTGTGGTTCGATCTCGGCCTGCCCGGACTGGCTTCCATGAATGCGGTTATCCCGCTTGGCGGCACATCCAATCATTTCAAGACCGCCGCCCTGCGCGAACTGCTGGGATGGGATGCCTATAACGTAACCGAAGACTGCGATCTGGGCGTACGGATCTACCGCGCCGGATACCGCTCCCGCATGCTCAACACCACAACCTGGGAAGAAGCCTGCGGCAACCTGCATTTCTGGATCAGACAGCGCACGCGCTGGCTGAAGGGCTATATCCAGACCTGGCTGGTGCATATGCGCAATCCGCGCAGCCTGCGGCGGGATCTGGGACTGATCAACCTGCTGCATTTTCATCTGCTGATCGGCGGGATTGTTTTTTCGTTTCTGATTAATCCGCTCTACTGGGCGCTGGCGCTGGCGTGGTTCATCTGGCGGGTGGAAGCCTTTACCCATCTGTTTCCCGGACCGGTCTTCGCCGCCGGCGCCATGTGCCTCTTTGTGGGTAATTTTGCCTTTGTTTATATGGGCGCGCTCGGCTGCCTGAAACGCGGCTATGACGATCTGGTAAAATATACCCTGCTCTCGCCGCTGTACTGGATGATGATGAGCTACAGCGGATGGCGCGCTTTCTTTCAGTTTTTCTCCGCCCCCTTCCATTGGGAAAAAACACGGCATACGGGAAGCGGCGGGGGGAATTAGAATAATTATCAAAATTTTTGTCGCGATTGATTTACAATTTCCCCGTTCGCTGACCTTGGTCGGCGAACGGAAAAATTGTAATAAGGAATGAAACTAAAGGAGACAAACTGAGCCCGTATAGAGCAAGATAATGTGGTTACCAAACTTCTTGCTCAAACAGGGCTCGTGTTATTATTTACAGTGTCGTTTTCAAGAATTCTCTTGCTCGCCGACCAAGGTCAGCGAGCGCGATCAAAACAAGACTTTTGAGAACAGCTCTAGACAACAAACTGAAGACTATGAGAGACAACAACACAGCGCGACGGCAGATGTATGCGGCAGGAATCCTGTTTCTGCTGTTGTTGGCATGGGCATTGCACCGCGGCCCGGTCCTGAGTGCGGAAGCCGCAGTCTATGATGCCATTACCCGCCAGTTATTAAACAACACTATGGCTGGACGCCAGGCATTGGCCGGATCGCTCTGGTGGCCCCCGCTACCCGTATTGCTGCGGGTGCCTTGTATGCTGCTGCCCGGCGCAGGCGCATGGAGTTCCATACTGGTAAGCTGTGCCGCAGCCGCCGGCATTGCGCTGCTGTTCTGGCGCAGCCTCAGCCGCTGGGGACTGCGGCGTGCATGGCCGCTGTGGCTGGCCGCCGCATTGGCGCTGCCGTTTTTCGGTGCGGCTGCCGCCGACGGTTCACGGCGGACGATTGTGATGCTGCTTGTGCTTTGGAGCGGCGGCAGCCTGCTGGACTGGACACAAACCCGCCGGATGCGCGCCTTGGTGTATCTGGCGCTGGCGCTGGCCGGGTTGGCCGGAGTTGATGCCGCGCTGTGGCCATGGACTATGCTGGTGCTGATTCTGGCAATTGCCGACCTGCTGCTGCGCGCAGAACCGCGCGCACGCAAGGAGGGGGCTGCTATTGTGCTGGTTATGCCGTGGCTTTACGGCTTCGGGGTTTGGCTGCTGGTGAATTGGCTGATCATGGGCGACCCGCTGTACTTTCTGCGCTCACTGCCGCTGCTGACTGCCGGCAATGACGCAACCCTTCTGCCGGATCCACCCGCCCATGCCATTGCGGCAGCCGTTATGATGACCGGCGGATTCCTGCTGGCGGTGCTCGACCGCCGGCGCGGTGAGCTGCTGCTGAACGCCACGGGCATTATTCTGCTGCTGACAATGCTGTGGCTGAACGGGTTCGGCCGCGGCCTGCCGCTGCAGGCCGGATGGGATGCCGCCGCCATGCTGGCAATTCTGGCCATGGCGCACATTGCCGCCCGCGAAGCCGAGACCCAGAAAACCGGCCTGCGCAGTATTGCCGCCGCACTGGCCGTCACCGCGCTGCTGTTGATCACCTGGCGCGATCCCGCCGGCCAGCAGGATTTCTTTCACGGCCCGCAGCAGGATTTGAATAACGGCCGCCTGGTATTGCATACCATCGAAAGACACGTCCGCGCCCGGTCACAGTACCCGGCGGTAATGCTTTGCGGATATGAAGCGCTGCCGCTGATTGCCGCCCGCGGCACACCGGATATGTTTGTTCCATGGATCGATCCCGATCTCGCAAGATTTGCCGTTGATTACCACGGGCATAACCTGTACCTGTTAATCCCGCATCCGGAAAATACAGCACAATTTGAAAGTATCCACTGGAAATATCCCGGCCTGTTTAATTACGGCACAACCGGCACGCTTTATGAAGGAGACTGGCATGGATGGCGCTTGTACGAGTGGCTGCAACCACGGAGATAAATGAACGTGCCACAGACATTTTGGTCTTGGGGGTATTGTCAAAAGTTGAATGAAAAATTTTAAAAGGGTATGTGAGTTTGTGGGTATGTGGGTATGTGAGAGTTTTGAATGAGCGTAGTGAAAAAATTGGTGTATCTCATGCCATCAGGGTAGAGAAAATGAAAAGAATCCTGATAATAATAACGTTAGCGCTTTTGCTGTTGCAGACGGCTTCTCCGGCTGCCGAAACCAATGCATCGGCTGAAACGGCGTCCGGACTGGCGGCACTTGCCCCGGATGGCGGCTTTACCAACTCGCTGGTGTTCGAGCTGAAGCTTCCCGAGCCGGTTGACATCTATTTTCAGGCCCCGGTATCCAACTGGTCCGGCTATGCCGCCATTCACGCGGAAATCGAATGGCCCGGCAACGCCCCGACCAATGCGCAGATTCTCGCCCATATGATGGATGGCGACTACTTCTGGTATCAGCAACTGCTGCCGGAATATCTTGCGCCGGGCACCAATCATGTTGCCATATGCCTGGCACCATCAAACCGCAACTGGCTGCCGCAGGGGCACGACGGCAACTGGCACCTGCGCGCACTTAACTCTCCGCGCGAACCCGGAATCCGCATCTTTGCACGCGAAGACTTCTCCGGCACTGCCAAAATCAACAATATCAGGTTTATTGACAGAGAAAAGGAACCGTCACCCCCATATATCCGCAATGTCCGCTGGGATGAGGACAACATCCGCTGCCATGAACAGCTCGAAATCTCTTTTGATATTCCCGACCGCTACAGTAATCCTTTCGATTCTGAAATAATCCGCGTCTGGGGCGAATTTACCGACCGCCATGGACAGGTTACCGTCATGGACGGATTCTACTTTCAGGATTATATGCTGCGTGCCGCCCCGGGTGCACCACGCATGGTGCCCACCGGCCCGCCGCTTTGGAAAATCCGTTTTGCGCCGCTCACTCCGGGCGCCTACTCTTTCCGCATCCTCGCCCGCGATGAAGCCGGGACATCCGTCTGGGGACCGGCCGCCTTCGCTGCTGCACCCGCCGAAAATCCGGGTTATATCCGCGTGGCCGAACATGACCCGCGCTTTTTTGAATTTTCATCTGGAAAACCGTTCCACGCCATCGGGTATAACATCCGCTCACCCTTTGACAACCGCATGGATCAACGCTATCCATGGGCCGACCGGCATGACGAAGGCTGGCCTGTGTATGAACGGTATTTCCGCATGATGGGTGCTCACGGACTGAACATGGCGGAAATCTGGATGGCTTCATGGTCGCTGGGGCTGGAATGGGGGGCGCATTGGTACGGCTATCATGGTCTGACGCAGTACAATATGATACACGCATGGCAAATGGACCGCGTTGTGGAAGCCGCCGAGCAGCACGGAATTTACCTGAATGTGGTCATCAACAACCACGGAAAGTTCAGTGAAACAACCGATCGGGAATGGAACGACAACCCGTTCAACATCGTCAATGGCGGATTTCTGGAAAGACCGCACGAATACTTTTCCGACGAACGCGCCCAGCGTCTGTTCCGTGAATTGATGCGCTATAAAATCGCCCGCTGGGGTGCCAGTCCGCACATCTTTGCATGGAAACCGTTCAGTGAAGTGAATCTGACCGGATCGCGCGGAGAGCCGCGACCGCACCAGACCCGTGAATGCCGGGAATGGTATGCCATGGCCGGCGAGGCCCTCGCCCGGAGCGATCCCTACCGCAATATGACCTGCACGCATTTTTCCGGCGACTACAAAGTCCAGCCGCCCGCACTGATTGCCGTCGAACAGGTCGATTTCTGTACCATCGACGCTTATCACGGCAGTCAGGATCCACTGCATATTGTCCAACTGATGCGCGACTCAAGCGACTTCAACAGCCGCTTCAACAAGCCGATGCTGGCTACCGAGTTCGGCGGATCGCATATGGGCGCGGATGTCCGGCATATTGAAGACACGATCCATGCCGCCAACTGGTCATCAGCCGGCATGGCAACCGCCGGAACACCGATGCTGTGGTGGTGGCAGCTTATCGAAGAGGAAAACTTTTTTCCGCTGTACGGTGCGTTCGCGCGCTTTATGGAAGATGTCGACCGCCGCGACCCGCAATTGCTGATGCTGGAACGCCCAAGACCGCTTGATCACACCGGCGATATTACCACTGTTTCAAATCTGCTGGTGAAAGTTGAATATGCGCCGCGCAAAAATCTGCAAATCACGGTTGACGGGCGGCCGGACCAGCGGCTGCGGCTGGAAGCGATGCTCAGTCCGCGCCAAGCGGTCGGCTGGATATATGATGCCGCGGAGTTTGCGCGCATTGCGCCGCAAGCCGAAGCAGTACACACGGCGGCGGAATTGCAAATCAAAGCCCTGCGCAATGGCAGCTATAAGCTGGAAACATGGGACACACGGGCAGGCCGCGCAATTGAAGTTATTGACCTGCGCGTCAACGACGGCACAATTAAACATGCCCTGCCGCCTTTCACGCGCGATATCGCATTCAAACTGCTCCGCACCGGACCATTATGAATAATACAGGACCACACTGCCATGAATTCTGAATTGACTGCAAACGTCGGCCAGCAACATCCGCGGATTATTCTCACCGCGGAAGGAATTGCGCAACTCAAGGCGGATATTGAAAACGATTCCGTACTGAACCGCTTGATTACTTACATTTTCCGCATGGCGGAAATTATTTGCGAAAAACCGCCACCGGAAAGGTTGTTGCTTGGAACAAAATTCAAACGCCTGCTGAATACCCCGCGCGAGGTGCTGCAGCGCAGCAGCGCACTGGGACTGGCATGGCACCTGACCGGTGATGAACGTTTTTCTGCTGCGCTAATCCGCGATATCGATGCGGTCTGCGCTTTTGAAGACTGGCATCCGCCGCATTTTCTGGATACAGCCGAAATGTCCGCCGCCGTGGCCATCGCCTATGACTGGCTGTATAATGATCTTGATCCTGAAAGGCGTAAAGTCTGGCGTGAGGCCATTGTCCGCCTCGGCCTGCTGCCGGGGCTGGAAGACGATCAATGGTGGGACCGCGGTCATAATAACTGGAATCAGGTATGTCACAGCGGGCTGGTCATGGGTGCCCTTGCAATTGCCGAAGATGAACCGGAAACGGCCGAAAGAATCATTGCACGTGCAAAGCGTAATTACCTCACCGGCATGGCGGCTTATGCGCCCGACGGCGTCTATCCCGAAGGGCCCAGCTACTGGATTTACGGCACCAGTTACACAATCCTGATGGCCGCCAGTCTGGCAACCGCACTCGGCACCACGTGGGATATTCTGGAGCAGCCGGGCTTTAAGGAGAGTTTCATTTACAGCATGCACGCCGACGGACCAACCGGACGGCCGGTTAATTATGCCGATGCCGGTGACGGGCTTTCGGCACCGTCGGTCATGCATATGTGGATGGCCAGACACGAGCCCTCCCTCGCGGCATTCTCACACACCGCCATGCAGCGCATGCTGGAAGAGGACGATCCGGCAAAAACGGTTCGGCAGGCGAATGGTCCGATGCGGCTGCTGCCGCTGTTGGCCGTCTGGTACCGGCCGGCAGAAAAGACAACAAAGCCGCCGACCGCCTGGTATGGCGGGGCGGGCGGGCAAACTGAACTGGCCTGCCTGCGCGGGACATGGGATAATCCTGCGGCGAGTTTCATCAGCCTGAAAGGCGGCGAGCTGGAAAATGTCAACCACGGGCATCTGGATGCGGGTTCTTTTATTATCGAAGCCGACGGCGTGCGCTGGGCAACGGATATTGGCGTAGATCCGGAAATCTACGACCGCCATGATACAT
>PXDI01000191.1 GCA_003565095.1 PVC group bacterium
ATCCGGTTTCCGGGCGGAATCCTCCAGCAGCGGCAGGATAGTACGGAATGAATTGCCAAACCGGCCGCTGCGTACCACCTGCCCCTCGCCCAGCTCCTCCAAATCAAGGGACAATTCGTCACGAATACGATATTCCTCGACCCGTCTGTCAAGAAAATCCTCGATGGCGGATACGTCTTCACGATAGTCATCTTCATCGGGGTCAATCCGGTAGCGGGAATAAACTCTCACTGTAGCTATATCGCGCTCCGGGGAAACATCAAGATCTGCGTCCTCAAGCAGCACAAAAACCGGTTGATCAATGAAAGCGTTACGCGCACGTGTCTCAAAATCACCCAGCGTGAACATAACCGCTCCGCTGGAGACCACCCTGACGGTGGAAACCCGCGGCACATTGCGCTCCCCCTCCTCAGTGTTCATGTCATAATATGTGACCGTAATCTCATCGCCGCCAACAACCTGCAAGACATTATCGCCCGGAACAGGCATCCCGACTTCAGTAGGAATGGATCCGATGAAAACATCGCTCCCGGCGGAAAGCGGAACACAAATAATCGTTTCACTGTCACCGGATGCGGTTTCCACCTTGACAACACATTCCTCCCCAAGCGCATAAATAATCGGCAAATCGCCATCCTGAACCTTAATATACAGCCTGCGCCCCGCCTCGACATATTCGGCATGTTCACCTTGCGGGTCAACATGTGTTCCCACCATGCTTAACGCTTCGATTGCGCGGCTCCAGCGCTCCTGAACAAAATGGCACATGCCTATATAATAGTAAGACTGATTGGCCCATACCGTGTTAGGGTAGTCAGTGGTTATTCGCCTTAGAACCGGAAAAGCATTATTATAGTCACGCATCTGGTAGTAAGCCACACCGGTTAGGTACATCGATTCGAGCATCACCTCGCGCAAATCGGGAGAAAGTCGCTCGCGCTGCTGCAAATCGCGCACATTGTTAGCCAGATACGTGATTGCCTGCGTCTGATTATACTCCTCCAGATGATGCTTGCCTAACTCAAGATAGGCCTGAAAGCGGACATCGCTGGCGGGAAACTGGTCAATAACCGACTCGAGCATTCTTAGGCCGCGATCGGTTTCACCGGCGCTTATCAAATCCACTGCGCGGCGCAGCATTCTGCCCGCCGCAAAATCGCCCTCACGCGAAGCGTCAATCTCGCGACGCACAGTTTCCGCACCCTGCGCCAGTACCATTTCACTGCCAGTCAAAACAAAACACAATACCGCCATTTGCACGAAAACAAATCTAGTCTGCATCAACGCCTCCTAATAGTCTGGTTTCTCCAAGTCGTTCAAGTTCCAAATGCGCGGTGCTCGACTGCCGGCTGTCCGGATACCTTGCCAATACACTGCGTAATTCCGCAACATACCGGTCCCTCTGACCGGCATCTCTGAAAAGACGCGCCGCGCGTAAACGCGCTTCAGGCGCCTGATTCTCGAAAAACGATTCAATCTCACGATACTGCTGCAAGGCGCGGTCTATCTGCCCCATACTGGCGTAGCATGACGCAATCTGCCAGAAATTGTCAGGGGCGCGATTACTCTGTCGAAAAGCCATGATGGCCTCGTCAAACCGGCGCACCCCTTGCAGCAGAGTCGCCTTGATCCAGATGGCTGCCTCGGCAAACCGCTCGGAATTGGACAGCTCGTCAGCCAGCGGCAGTGCGTTATCGACATCGCGTTTACCGCTGTAGAAATTCAACAACACCATTTTACCGCGGTCCTCATCTTCAAAACTGCGGCAAAGCGGTTCAACCACGCTCTCATCACGACCTGCCATATACTGCACCAGGCTTTCCTTCTCATCATCTGTCATATCTCTTATGCGCAGATGATTGAATATGTTCCGGGCCACCCTTGCATCGCCAATGCTTCCATAAAAAGTCTCCATTAATGAACGAATCTGGCTGTTATTCATCTTGGTGAAATCAATCTTATTGTAGTATTGGTCAACCTTTCCGCGGTTTCCGGCAAACAGCCTGATCCAGCGGATGATACGATTGAAATCGCCCTCCTTGAAGCCGCGCTCGAACTGCTTATCCAGCCGCTCGATCCAGCGCGCGGTATCGCGCTCATAATTACGGTGAAAGTTCGCCAGTTGAAGCTGATAATCGTCATTGTCCTCGAAACGCCCCTCAAGCTGCTCGGCCCAGTACCGGTAGTACCGATCCGACTGCTGACGCTGCACATCCGTAAAACGCCCGTTGCGCTCGACATTCTGCCTGACATGATTCCAATAGCGCCTATCGTTATCTAGCTCATCCGGTATTGATTGCGGATTACGGTCGAAACCTTGCGCCTCCTGATAAAATTTACGCAAATCCGGCTCACTCATCCGGTGCCGGATATAAAACGGGATAACCTCCCCGATTGCATTACGCGCAGCGCGACGGTTGGATCGACGGAAATCAACCGCCACCTGACGGTAATAGTTAACGGCGCGCTCGAGCTGGTCACGCCCTCTGAAATAGGCCGCCAGACGGTTAATGGCGTCAGCCGCTAAAGTGTGCTTACGGTATTCAGGGTCTTCCGCCATGCGCGCCCATGCCGTCATCGCCTCCTGCTCATCACGGTTCTGCCAATGCGCCAATCCTATATAATATAGGGCCGGGGCCGCATACTGAGTCTCATTGGGAAAATAATCCAGCAGCTCACGGTACTCACGCATCGCTTCAAAACGCTGATTATCAAGATGCAGACAGCGTGCTTTCCTTAATAGAGCATACGGCACTGCCCGCGAGCGGGGAAACTCGAGCAGAAACGAATCATACTCGACCGCCGCCCGCCGGTAATTGCGGTTATTAAAGGATTCGTCGGCACGCGATAAAGTATGTGCTTCAAAAGTATCCAACCGCCGGTACTCTTCTGCCGGCATTTGTACCTCGGCAATCACTGCACCTGCGCCGAATGCCATCATCAGACAAAGTGGAAATAAAGAAAACTTATAAGTTGCTGTGTTTAGCATGTATAACAATCCCTTCCTAAAACGTGTATTAAACCATCGAGCCAAGCATCCGGCTTATTGCCGGAATCTAAAGGGCAGAACACTAACAAACCCGACAACCAATTCATAGTTTAATACGACAAATCATCAAATTTTCTTAAATTTAGTACATTCACACATAAAACATATGCACAGACTATGCCAACTATTGATGAGATAAAAAAAACTTGCATACAGCAATACACACAGGGCATATTTGCAGCATGTGCAGAATAGTGCACTACACTTGGGGCCGGTTATGTAAACAGATGTATACAGAAAGGTCTTCTGATGCCCAGTGAACAGTCCGAAAAAACGTTGATTATTAAGGGGCGTGATGAAAAAGAAACGCCCAAGGTTCACAAATGCAAACTACTGGCGGTATCTGGACCGCTGCAGGGTGAAGAGTTTCTTATTGATAAAGATACTTTCACTATCGGCTCGGGTGATCATAATGACCTGACGATCCAGGATTCCACCATTTCACGAAGACATTGCGAAATACGCCTTGATCCTGACGGCAGCCGAATCAGAGACCTTGGCAGCACAAATGGAACATATACCGGCGGGATCCGTATATCGGAAGCCTTTCTCACTCCTGGCAGCGAATTCAGGCTCGGGAAAACCCGGATAGTCTTCTGCCCGATGCAGGAAGCTATGGACTATCGCCTAAGCTCAAGCGAACGCTTCGGCAATCTGCTGGGATCAAGTGTCCCGATGCGACGGGTTTTTCATCTGGCGGAAACCTACGCCCCGACCGAGGCAACCATTCTCATAGAAGGTGAAACCGGTACCGGAAAAGAAGTCCTGGCCGAAGAAATTCACAAACACAGTAAACGCCGACATCAACCATTTATCGTAATCGATTGTGCATCGCTTTCGCGCGAACTGGTGGAAAGCGAATTGTTCGGTCACTCCAAAGGGGCATTCACCGGAGCAACTGCTGACCGCCCCGGTGCATTTGAATACGCCTCCGGCGGAACCGTTTTTCTCGATGAAATCGGTGAATTGAGCCCCGAGTTGCAACCCAAGCTGCTGCGAGTGCTGGAAAAGCGCGAAATCCGCAGGGTCGGCAGTAATCAGATGCGCAATATTGACGTCCGGATAATCTCTGCAACAAACCGCCGCCTACAGAATGAAGTGAATGCCGGAAGATTCCGCGAAGATCTTTACTATCGCTTGTCGGTTGTGCACATTGAAATCCCCCCTCTGCGGAATCACAAACAGGACCTGCCGCTGTTGACGCGCAAGTTTATGCAGGAATTCATGGGGCCGAATGCTGAAGATAAGATTGCCGATTTTGAACGGACTATGCGAATCTTTTCGACTTATGGCTGGCCCGGAAATGTGAGGGAGTTGCGTAATCTGGTGGAAGTTGCCTCTTATGCCGACCGGCAGCCGGTTGACATGGGGGCTTTTCTTGCCATTGGTCACAAACTGACAAGTGAACAGGACAGCCTGAAATTTGATGCCGAACGTCCTTTTAAGGACGTCAAGAATGAACTGATTGCAGCTTTCGAGAAAGACTACATCAAAAAAATTCTTGAACAGCACAACGGGGTTATCTCGCGCGCCGCTGAGTCGGCCGGTATTGAAAGGGCCTATCTGCAGCGGCTGATTAAAAAATACAAAATGAAGTAACTGCGGCTTGATTCGAGGGCTTTAATAACATATCATTTTTCAAACTTGTTTCAGAGTCTGTAAAAATAACAGGAGCAAACAAATGAGCAAAGCAACTTCCGGAATTAACTTCGACACACTGGCTGCAAAAAAAAGACGCTTCACCAAGACACCGCGCCGGCTGGCCGGGCATGTCCCGACAATTGCCATAACCCCGGTTGCTGACGGAAGAGTCGGAGCATATGACTCAAATGTTGAAGGCACCTGGCGCATGGCCGAAAAGGTCTATGAACTGATCAAGAATAATGTATTTCTGCCTGATGGCACACCTGTAAATGTCGTAACAGCTCCGGAAATTGTATATGGAGCAAGAACCGGTGCACTCGCTCAGGAGTACTACACAAGGCAGGGAGTCAGTGCCAACATATGGGTCAGCCGTTCATGGGCCTATAGTGACGAGTTGATGAGTGCATGCCAGGGCATCGGCAGCAGCGAATGGGTTCAGGCGGCATATGGGCTTAACCAGACCGATCGCCCCGGCGCAGTCTGGCTTAAAGCATTTACCGCGGCTATGGATGAAAAAAAACGCCCCATCTTCTCTATATATAATCCTGATCTCGAAGATGAAAGCGGACCGATTGCCCCCTATGTTGCAGAGCGCTTGTTGCGCTTTGCTCGCTGCGCCGCGACTGTCGCAGAAATCCGCGGCAAAAACTATCTTTCGGTTGGCAGTGTGTCTATGGGGATTATCGGTTCAGATGTCCGGCGCAACATGTTGCTGGATTATCTTGGTATGGGGACGGTCTCCGTGGATATGGTCGCAATCAAAGGCCGCATGGATGCAGAATTCTATGACCATGAAGAGTTTGACCGGGCTTTCCGCTTTATGAAGAAAAACTTCAACTATAATTTTGGCGAGGGTTCACGGCCCCAATCCTCCGACAAACTGCTCGGCGACTGCATAAAAATGACGCTCATTGTGCGTGATTTAATGACCGGTAATCCTGTTCTGGCCGATAAAACAGCCGGACGCAAACAGGGGTTTTCGGCAAATGTTGAGTATGCCCAGGGCTGTAACGCGATTGCCGCCGGAACACAGGGGCAGCGCCAGTGGACTGATCTGTATCCTAATTTTGACATGACGGAATCAATTTTGTGCAGTTCATTCGACTGGGACGGATACCGTGCGCCGATGATTGTGGCTACTGAAAATGATTCCAAGAATGCCATTGGCATGTTGAATGCAGGACTGCTGTCCGGAATGCCGCAGCTTTTTGCCGATATCCGCACAAACTGGACTGCCGCAAGCATCAAAAAGGCTACCGGAGTGGATGTAACCAAGATTGCTCCCGACGGCTTGATTGATAAGCGCAATTCCGGGGCAGGCGCACTTGACTATTCGATTGATGTAATGGACCTTGCCGGCAGCCGTAACCCGCAGGAAGCCGCACAGAAATTCCGTTCCAGCAAGAAACTGCAGAAAGAACTGATTAAGCGTTCCATCGATGCCACCGTCTATGAGGGTGCCGACCTCGAGTACTTCCCGGGAGACGGACTCTCCAGTAGCTACCGCACCCCCGGCGGCATTCCGATGACCGCTTACCGCTATAATGTTGTCGGCGACATGTTAACTTTATCGGTTGTGGAAGGCGCAACCGTCGAACTTCCGGGGAAGGTCGCACAGCACTTAAGTCAGGTGACCAATCCGACCTGGCCGGAGTCATACTGGGTACCGCGCGGTATGTCATCGTTTGAGTATATGTCGCGGATCGGCCCCAATCATGATGCCAATTCCTTTGGACTGATCGGTGCCGATATGTTAACCCTCAATGCCATGCTGCGCATTCCGGTTGATATGCATAATATAGACCGGGCGGATATATTCCGGCCGACTATGTGGGACCGTTTTGGCGGGGATGATTTCAACGCATGCCGGACACTC
>PXDI01000055.1 GCA_003565095.1 PVC group bacterium
CCTTTATATCACCCCGCCAGACCGCCATAAATGCCGCACAATCGACTTCACGGGCCCCGGGAAAGATAAACACACCGCCAAAAGCGGGGGCGGTTTCTGTGCCTTTTTTGTGCCTTACAGGACACCCCGGCAAGCAATTTGTGTCTTATTGTGTCATAACTCAAGTGACCGGACACGAAACAGCAGCTTGCAGTTAGCGACACGAAACAACACGCTTGAAATACTGAAACCCCTATGAATAAAGGGCGTAATGCTTGCTTTGTTAGGGTTTTGGGGGGTTGCGACTGGTAGAGGTGGAGGGACTCGAACCCACGACCCGCTGATTAAGAGTCAGCTGCTCTTCCAACTGAGCTACACCTCCACAAAAAAAATGGAGCGAGCGAAGGGATTTGAACCCTCGACAACCACCTTGGCAAGGTGGAGCTCTACCACTGAGCTACGCTCGCCCAATCAATCAAATCAGGCAGCATTATGCGGGAAACTGCACACAACGCAAGGATTTTTTTCTAAAAAACGCGGTTTATGATAGCGGGGATTTGCTGATACCGAACAGCCGTTCCAATTCCTTCAGCTCGTTACAGGCATTAGCCATGCGCGGGTTATCGCCGAAATATGTAGCGATAATCAGGGTGTTGCGCGGGGTATGTTCGGGGTCGACAAATTCGACGGCCTGAACCTGGTAACCGTTGCTTTCGAGTATCAGGCAGCGCATGGCATCGCTGAGTACTGCGGCTGTGCGCTCCAGCAGGATTGTATGCCGCAGCATGCCTGCGGCAGCGCCCTGCGGCCGGATATTTCCACGCAGCTCATGGTGGCAGCAGGGGGCAACCAGAATCAGCGGCACCTGCGCTTTAATTCCGGCGGCAATGGCATCGTCCGTGGCGGTATCGCAGGCATGCAGGGCGGTCAGCACATCGGCCGCTTTGGCCGGTGCCGCGCTGATTTTTCCGCATTTGAACTTTATGCCCGACATGGCGCATTCCTGTACAGCGCGGTTGGCCGCCTCTACCATATCAGTGCGCCGGTCAACGCCGTTTGTCTGTGCCGGTTTGTTGAGTATGTCGTTAATCAGCACATGCAAGGCAAAGGTCAGGTATCCCTTGCCGCAGCCCAAATCAACAACCTTCAAATGCTTGCCATTGCGCGGCTCCAGATTGCCGAGAGCCTTGCGTGTCAGTTGGGCAAAATGACAGATTTGCCGGTATTTGGCCTGCATTGAGGCACGGATATTGCCGTCGGCACCGGCAATGTCCAATGCTTTCAGAAACGGAGCATCCGGTGCGATCAGATGTTCTTTGTTGCGGTCATGGCGGGTTGACGGCGGCGGGTTGCCGGTGTGTTTGCGGGTCAGGCGTGGTTTGCCTTTGCGGCTGAAACGCAGTTGCAGAGTGCCGGTGGTGGTGAACAGGTGTGCGTCGTGATACACCGGACCGGTGATTTGACGCAAGACTTGAAGGGCTGCGCGCACATGCAAAGTCTCTGTGCGGTGACTCGGCTGTTCTTCGTGAACAATACTCAGGCAGATTCCTTTAGCGGTTTCAACCAGCCGTGCGCTCACACGTCGTGCACTGCCGGCTGTTACCGGGCGTGACAACACCAGCCGCACCAGACTGCGGCTGCGGCAGGCCTGCTCCAGTTCCCCCAGAAAATTTTCAACAATGTTTTTCATGGATTTGATAATGGGTGTTATTCGGCGGGGCCTTCGATATATATGCTTGTGCAGGCCAGCAGCCATCCGGCGCGTTCCTGCGCTGCGCTGAAGCGTAATATGTTGTCAGTTTTGAGTAATGACGGATCGAGCGGGATGTCGCGCATCCATACAGCATCGACCGGGGTGTTGGCGCGGGGCAGCGGCAAGATTGCGCCGTTGATTTCCACCTGCGCCTCACCTTCGCTGACCCGTTCAACAACCACCCGCAGCCATGCGCGGGAGGCTTTGTCCAGAATATCAGAATCGATGGCAATTGAGGTTTCAACGGGTTGTTGATGACTGACATTTTCCAGCAGAGCGTTTGCGAAGAACTGTCTCTGCTGTATTTCCGCGCGGTCAAGCGGGGTTCCTTCCAGCGGCAGGGTCAGCACCACGAGGTGTCCGCCGTCAAGCGATCCGCTCCAGGAATGTTCTGACCCGGTTGCGTTGTGAACGCTTTCATCAACGGTGACCAATCCGGCATCGTCATCTTCACGCACAAGCGCGCGGGTGCGGCGTTCGATGAGCTGTTTGAATTTTGTGCCGGTGGGGGCCTGCAACGGAACGGTAATTTCCCGTGGGTCGCGGTGGTCATTATAGATGGCAACGACCATTTCAATGCCGGGTGTCATGTAATCGGGGCGCGGCAGCAGCGGGTCGGTGCCGTCGATGGCTGCAGCAACATACACAAAGCTGTCATCGCTGATAGCATGTACCAGGCGTCCGCGCAGATTGCGCAATGCCATGAAGGTTGCACCTTCGGCCTGCTGGTCAAACCAGTGAAAGGTAAATGAGCGTGCCTTGTCGGGCACTGTGGCGAGAGCGTGCACCAGTTTGCGGGCGCTCCACATGGCTTTCAGCCAGCGTTTGCCGGCCTGGCGCATACTGGCGGAGGCTTCGGGGTAAGCGGAGGGATCGGAGTTTTCGCCGCATTCCGTATTATAGTTCAGCAGCCATTTGTTATGGCGGGTCATTCCATAGGCGGTCACAAACTCATAATTTGCCGGCATGCGTGTAACATCTCCGCCGTAATCATGATCGGTGACCCCGTCGATAAAGGCAATACCGGCGTCGATTGTTGGCTTGTAAAGCATATGCCATGCTGCCCAGTAATCCTCACTGACTCTAAAATCCCAACCGGCCAGAAAAACTGCTTCGGGATAAGTTTCCTTTAATCCACCGGCAAAAGCCAGCATAGGTTCATTATACATCATTAACTGAGACTGTCCGCTCCAGAAGGTGAACTGGGTTAAATCGTAGACGTACCACGGAGTGAAAGCGGTCAGCTCAATTTCGCCATCCTGCACCCGTTCGCGACGTCCGGTTTCTTCATTGCGCACCTGACGGAAACGCGGGCGGGTATATGTTTCGCCGTCGGCAAGATCGTCGGGCGGGGCCATATCAGCACCGCGATGTACGCGGCCTTCGGCATCACGTCCGGCGCGCCATTGCGCGCGGTCCATCCATAGCCACGGCGGCGCATCGGGATCGCGTGTCCAGCGCAGGAAAGGCGCAACCGAGCCGTCCACCGTCAGGTGAACCGGTCCGCCTTCTTCGGCGCGTGATTCGTCAAAAAAGCGCAGATCAAAATTACGGCGTGTGCGGTTTGACCAGTTCAGATAGGGTTCATTCCACCATTCGATGGCGATTTCCGGCCGGTTGGTCTGGCTGTAGTAATTGGCGAGTGCGCGTCCGGTGGAGAGTCCGCTGTTGCGGCAGTTTTCCTGCCAGTTGGCGCTGGTCAGCCGCATTGAAGGCTGATAGCGGTCCCCGCCTTTTACATCAATGAGGACCGCGATGGCCGGATCACGGGTCAGATCATGGGCGGTCTCGCCGCCGTCGGAGAGGTAACTGCGGAAGATGTCACGGTGCGAGCCCATGCGCATTTCCTTGGCACCGCCGCCGGGAAAGTGTCCAAACAGGCCGCCGGGGATCATTTCGGTTGCGTTAATGTCCAAGGTCCGTCCGCTGACCGTGACTGTTACCGGGCGGGGGGCATCCTGTTCCCGCAGCGGCAGCAACTCAATGCCCAAGAGCTCAAAATCAACATTGCCGATGCCGAGCGGATTGACCACGCCGACAGCCAGCCCGTTGATAATATCCGGATCAAAAACCTGATTATCATCCAGATGATGTCCTTCCGGCGGCGAAACCCACAATGCCACGCGGAAATCTGCGAAAAGAATTTCCGCTGTATTAGTTGTGGCGATCAGGTCGCAGGCCCCCGCAAGATAATGCCATGAGCCGTCGTCTTCGCGCAGTGCAATGCTGATGGCTGCGTCATCACGCGGCTGGTCGGTGCGTACAATGATACGCAGACCGCGGTAAGCCGACCAGTCGGTGGTTTTATCGAAACCGATATGCGACCAGCGGGCATTCGTCCAGTTGACGCGCTTGTTTCCCATGTTAAAAGAAAAGGATACCCCCTCCGCTGTGCGTTGTGCACCGGGGAATTCAGCCTGTGTCAGGTCGATCGCGGGAGTGTTTTGTTCGACGTCCGTCGTGTTTTCCATGGTATCTGCGTGCATCCTCATTGTTGTTGTCAATATTGTAATAGCAAATCCAATATAACATATTCCATGTTTCATCTCTATATTCCTTTGTGTGGTCTCGTTCTGTCAAAATTTTTGTAACTATTCTTGTCTAATCCTTTGCCCTGATCTTCCGGCGCAAAACGTGATCGCCATTTATTTTAAGACCGGAGATTCGAGTGTACGAGTAAGTATAAGAATTACGGGTAAGATAATGTTCCAATCCCGCTTACTCGTACACTTACTCTTAAACACATATCTCTCAATCTTTCCGGCAGGCAACTACAAGCATTATCCATGCCTAAAATTGATCTTGTTCAGCATACAAATGACATGCCACCTGCCGACCTTCGTGATCATAGAGATCCGGCGTATAGGTGCGGCAGTTTTCTTTGCAATGGATGCAGCGCGGATGGAAAGCGCAGCCGGTCGGCAGACGGCTCAAATCCACGACCTGCCCCTTGGCCGGGAAGTGCATTTTCTTGTCGGGATCCGGCAGCGGAACCGCTGAAAGCAGCAGGCGGGTATAGGGATGGCAGGGATTCTCAAACAGTTCATCGGTTTTTGCCAGTTCTACAATTTTTCCGGCATACATGACGGCAATCCGGTCGCACATATGCCTGACGACACTGATGTCATGCGCAATGAACAGCAGGGTCAGATTGAATTCCGTCTGCAACTCTTCGAGCAGGTTGATAATCTGCGCCTGAACTGACACATCCAGAGCCGACACCGCCTCGTCGGCGATTACAAGTTGCGGACGCATTACCAGTGCGCGGGCAATTCCGACCCGCTGGCGCTGTCCGCCGCTGAAAGCATGCGGATAACGCGAGGCATGTTCGGGATTCAGCCCGACTCTGTGAAGCATTTCAGCCACCTGTGCGCGCAACACCGCACCGCGTGCCATACGGTGGATCCGCAGCGGTTCACCGACGATATCCCCGATTGTCATGCGCGGGTTCAGGCTGGAAAAAGGATCCTGGAAAATCATCTGCATCTGCCGCCGCAGCGGTTTCAGTTGTTTTGATTCCAGTCCGGCAAGATTGGTGCGTGTATCGGCGCTATTGAACCAGACTTCGCCGGAGGAAGGTGTCAGTGCCCGCAGAATTGTGCGTCCGGTGGTGGTTTTTCCGCAACCGCTTTCGCCGACCAGACCGAGAGTTTCGCCGGGGTAGAGATTAAAAGAAACATTATCGACGGCGCGGACGCGTCCGATTTCGCGTCTGACCAGCCCCTGCCGGTATACCGGGAAATGTTTGGTTAGGGTCTTGATTTCCAGCAAAGGAGCTGTTTCGGTTGGTTGGGTCATTGTGTTTTCTCCGCAAAGACATCCTGCCATCTGAGGCAGGCGGTTGAATGTTCTTCAGCCGCCTGCTGCAGTTGCGGGGCAGGGGGAATGTCGCATAACTTCTGCTCAGCATATTGACAGCGCGGGTGGAATGAGCAGCCTTCCGGGACATTGGCCAGAGACGGTACCCGTCCGGGAATTGAAGCAAGTCTTTCGCCACGGCGGTGCAATGCCGGCAGGCTTTGCAGTAAAGCGCGGGTGTAGGGATGGCGCGGGTTTTTCAAGACATTACGCACTGGGCCATACTCAGCGATGCGTCCCATATACATCACGGCCACATCATCAGCCACCTGGGCCACAACGCCCAGATCGTGTGTGATGAATAAGATACTTACCCCGGTTTTTTGTTGAAGCTCTTTCAGCAGTTGCAGGATTTGGGCCTGGATGGTTACATCCAGCGCGGTGGTCGGTTCATCGGCAATCAGAATTTCCGGCTCGGCAGCCAGTGCCATGGCAATCACCACCCGCTGACGCAAGCCGCCGGAAAGCTCATGAGGGTATTGCCGCATGCGTTGCGCAGCATTTGAGATGCCCACATTATCAAGCATGGCGATGGCGCGTTCCTGTGCGGTTTTTTCATTAACATTGCAATGCAGCAGAATCGCCTCACAAATCTGATTACCGATCGTATGAACCGGGCTGAGCGCGGTCATCGGTTCCTGAAAAATCATGCCGATCATTCCGCAGCGCACGCTGTAAAGCAAATCGTCTTTTTCTGACAAGGCGGTGATGTCGATCGTGTCGCGCCCTGACGGCTGAATTCTGATGCTGCCTCCGGCAATCCGTCCCGGAGGGTTGATCAGGCGCATGATTGCCAGACTGGTGACTGACTTGCCGCAGCCGCTTTCACCGACCAGCGCCAGTGTGCTGCCGCGCCGTAACGAGAAATCCACCCCATTGACCGCCGGAAGGTCACCTTCCTCGATCCTGAAACGGACTTCGAGTTGCGTTACATCCAATACAGTATCGGCTTTTTCCATTGTTATTCCACTATGATTCTGATAAAGCACTGAATAATTTTTGTTAACATAGCAGAAGGGCTCTGCGATGACAGTTTTTTCTGAAGTTAATGGATAATCCAATGGGTATTCCTGTAATTCTTCCGCTGGTGTAATATGCTTGACGAATCGCGTTATTGGTTTACAAACTAAAGTAGGCGTCAGGGTATGCTGGTTGCTGAAGGGGTGAATTGCCCGGCGGTTATTGTTTCTTTGCAAAGCGGATAAACCGGGGGGTTGAGATGAGCTTACCGCAATCAGGCATTGTTGGAAATGTAACACCACCGCGTGCGGCGGCGGGCATCGCGACAGGCGCGCGCGAATATACCAATCTGAAGAACAGCATCTTTGATTCGCTTTTCGTCTGCAATGAAGACGGTGTGATTGTTGAGGCCAATAAACGGGTTGCCGCTGATTTCGGCTGGGAGCCTGATGAACTTTTCGGCAGGAATGTTTTGAGCCTGATTTCCGGTGCTGATGAAACAATGCTGGAAGCGTTGCACGACCAGTTCAAGCAGCAGGGGTTTGCCATGTTTGAGGCGGTCTGTTTGCGGCGCGACGAAAGCAGCTTTGCCGCTGAAGTGGTGGTCACCAAGCTGGCCGGTCGCATCCCTCCCGCGCTGTGTTTTTATATTCGCGAGGCGGTTATGCGGCAGCAGATTGAGGAGGAGTTGCAGGAAGCCAATGCCAAAGTCGTTGAGATGGAGCGCCACAAAGCCGAACGCGAAATGATCAGTGAGCTTTGTCACGAATTAAACAATCCGTTGCAGATTCTGACGTCGATGGCGGAGGTTGACGAAAATCCTGATTACAAGGAACAGTTGCAGCGGATGCTTGCGGTAATCGAACAGGTCCGCAAGGCGCACGAGACTGCGGCTACGGAAGACAGCGGCCATGAGCTTGAAGCGGAGGCGGATTGGCAGCAGCCGGATTTGAGCAAGATTCTGCTGGCTGACGATGAGGACCAGTTGTGCCGGTTGTTCTGTCATGCTTTCCAGATGAATCATCCCCAAATGGGCGTGCATACCACCCGCAACGGGAAAGATGCTGTGGAGCGATTCATCAAGCAGCACCACGGCATTGTGATTATGGATGTACAGATGCCGGGAATGGACGGGATTGAGGCGTTCCGGGCGATTTACAAGCACTGTGCGGAGAATCACTGGTGTCTGCCGCCGTTTATTTTCTGTTCAGGATTCAGGATGGGTGAAGAACTCGGCGAAATTGTCGGCGACGGTTCATACCATTGCTTCATGCAAAAGCCGTTCTCCTTTTCGAAACTGCTGAGTGAAGTCGACCGCAAACTCGCGCTGTACGGTGAGGGTAGTAATTGAAGCTTCAATTACGTGAAGAATAGGGGTCGCTGGCGTCGCGCAGGCCGTCGCCGAGGAAGTTGAAGCAGAGCACGGTGATTATCAGAAAGAGTACCGGCAGCATCAGCCAGGGATAGAAGCGGACGGCTTTGACATCCATACAATCCTGCAGCAGCACGCCCCAACTGATTACCGGCGGACGCAGGCCGAGTCCCAGGAAGCTGAGTGAGGTTTCGCCCAGAATCATACCGGGTACTGAGAGCGTCAATGACACAATAATATGGCTGGTAAAACCGGGGATCAGGTGGCGGAAGATGATGCGTCCGTGTCCGGCGCCGAGCAGTTGCGCGGCCATCGCGTAGTCTTCTTCGCGCAGGGAAAGGAGCTTGCCGCGGATGACGCGCGCCAGCCCGGTCCAGCCGACGAGGCTGAGCACAATTGTGATGGCGAAGTAGTTTTTCACCGGAGACCAGTCTCCGGGCATGGCGGCACCCAGTGCCAGCCACAGCGGCAGTTGCGGGACGGCCTGCACGATTTCGATGGCGCGCTGCACAAATGTGTCAACCGCCCCGCCGGCATAGCCGCTGATACCGCCGATAAGCATACCGAGAATAAATGTCATGCTGATGCCGATCAGCCCGACAGACAGTGAAATGCGTGAGCCGATTACGATCCGGCTGAAAAGATCGCGCCCGTATTTGTCGGTGCCGAAAATGTAGAAGGTTGCCTCCGGATCTGATTCGCGGATTGCCTGCGGTACGCCGAAAACACGGCGGGTTGCGGGGATAATTCCCAGCAGGCGGTAGGGGGCGCCATGTACTCCGAGCCGGACGGGAATTCGCCGTGCAGTATCTTCACGATAGCTTTTGCGCAGGGTGATCGGATCGGTATGCAGCCGCATCGGGTGCACATAGGTGCCGTCGCGCAGTGAAACGCGTATTGGTTGCGGGGGGCAGTATGAGTAGTTGAGATTGCGTTGTCCGGGATTATAGGGAGCCAATGTTTCGGCAAAGACTGCGGCCAGATAGAGGATAATCAATACGCGGAAGGCAATCACAGCCAGCCGGTGGCGGCGGAAGCGCATGCGGATCAGCTCCCATTGTGACATTTCCGCGAGTTTGGCGGTGTCGGCGGTTTGCTTCATCGCGCACCTCCCTTGAAGCGGATGCGCGGGTCCAGCCATAACAGCAGCAGGTCGCTGACGAGTGTGCCGAAGACCCCCAGCAGACTGAGCACCATCAGCATTGATCCGGCCAGATACATATCCTGGGTGAAAAGCGCATCCAGCAGCAGGGGGCCGACAGTCGGCAGTGCCAGCACCATTGCCACAATTGCTCCGCCGGATACCAGTTGCGGGAAGAGTCCGCCGATGCCGGAAATGAAAGGGTTCAGCGCGAGGCGTACCGGATATTTCAGCAGCAGCTTCATTGGTCTGACACCTTTGGCGCGGGCGGTGGTAACATATGGTTTGTTCAGTTCGTCAAGCAGATTGGCGCGCATCACGCGGATCATGCCGGCGGTGCCGCCGACGCCGAGGACCACGATAGGTATCCAGATGTGGCGCAGCAAATCAAGCACCTTGCCGGCGGTCCATTCCGGCTGGGCGGCGTATTCGGCGGAAAACAGTCCGCTGACCCCGGCAAAGGCCATCAGCACCAGAGCCAGCAGGAACGGCGGAACACACATGCCGATAAAGCCGACAAAAGTGAGCAGGTAGTCGGTAGCAGAATACTGGCGTACAGCGGAATAGATGCCGATCGGCAGGGCAAGCGCCCAGGTAAACAGAATTGTGCCCAGCGAGATCAGGAAGGTGAGCAGGATGCGGTCGCCGACGACCGAATTAACATCACGGTTGGATTCCATTGAGCGGCCCATATGGCCTTGCAGCAGTCCCATGTCTTCGCGGTTGAACGAGCGGAACCACATTACTCCCATCCAGCGCAGGTAGCGCACGGTTACCGGATCGTCAAAATGGAACATACGCCGCAGTTCTTCAAGCTGTTCGCGTTCAGCTTCGGCATCGTCCCCGGCCTCGGCAAGCTGCATAATGCGTGCGGTGAGAAAATCACCTGGAGGAAGCTGGATGATGGTAAAGACGATGATGGAGATTGCCAGCAATGTGGGGATCATCAGCAGCAGGCGCCGTCCGATGTAGGGATGGCGGAATGCGGTCATCAGGATGAGTGCCAGCAGAGAGCCGTAAATCATTGTACGGATAATTCGGGCAAGCGGCAGCGGCTCTGCTTCGGCATCCGGGTCGGCCGGTGCGCCCGGCCGCGGAACATGGTTCAGGATGGCATGGCGTGTTTCGCGCAGTGCGCCTTCGGAGTCCTGCGGATCGGAAAAGAAATAAGTTTCGATGCCGGCATTGGCGGGGGTATGGAAGACTGCGCCATACAGTGCAATTTCGGGCACGTTTCTGAAATCCTGTTTAGCAACCACCAGTTTGGGCGGGGCGGTTGATATGGCGATACTCCAGGTGTATTCGGCGGCAATATCGAGTGCATTGCTGAAAATGGCGATCTGTTCCTGTTGTGTTGCGGCGCGCAGTGCCCGTTCGTACCAACCCATTGCTTCGTACATTGGGTGGTCTTGCGGCACGGGGATGGCAAGCTGGGTGCGTTCAGCCTGTGGCAGGCCGTAGAAGCCGCCAAGACTGAACCACAGCCCCCAGCTTCCGGCGTAGAATGATTCGCTGTGGGTCGCCACAAAATAGCGCGGTGAAACCAGCGGCAGAAAATCGCTTTCGCCTGACCAGACATTCAGATCGAACTCATTAGCGGCTTTCTCGGTATAGAACAGTGTTCGGGCGCGCTCACGCGGAATAACCCGCACCCCGATTTCCGCCCAGTCATCGACCAGAAACTGCGCGGGGCCGGCGCCGGTGAAAGAAGTGAAATCCAGATAAAAGATCATCCGGTTGCCATCCGGGAAGACCCGCATGCCTTCACGGTCGCGCGCGGCCGGGTCGCCGCCGAGCTCGCGCCAGACGGCATCGAGTTTGGCATTGGCGCGTTGCGGGTCATATTCGGTAAAAGCGTGGGCGACGCCCTCGTGGTGGAATGGCGATTCAGTTCCGGGTGCAACCTGACTGGGTTCAACCAGATTGTTGTACTCGGCGCGGATAATCTCACGCCGGTTGATGCCCAGTGAGAGCGCCTGGCGGAAACGGCGTTCAGCCAGCAGTTGGGCCTTCCATATGGTGGCGGGATTGGACGGATCCACGCGGCGGTTAAGGTTGGGGTTGACCACATAAACACTGCGGGTGGCCGGGTACCAGTGCAGAATGCGCGTGCGTGCGGACTCGCGGCGGCTCATTAATTCGGTATAATCTTCAAAACGCAGATGCCGCGCCTGCATTGATATCTGACCGTTGGCCGCACTGAGTGTGAGCAGTCGTCCGTCCTGAATATTGAACTGTACGCGGTCGATATAGGGCAATTGGTTCCCTTCCGTATCAACGGCGTAATAATAGGGATTACGCACGAAGACCTGCGGCGGGGTGGCACGGTGGGTGCGGTAAATCCAGGGCCACATCCGTGGATGCTCGGGATTCAGAAAATCCTTCATATAACCATAGAGTGAGCGTGGGGATGCGATTTTATAGGCACGCATGGTGCGTTCGATCAGTTCCTGATCACCGAGTCCCGGGTGATATTGTTTCAGGTAATGTGCCGGGCTGCCGGTCATGTGCATGGAGGCGCCTGCCATGCGCTCAAAGAACAGGCCGTAAGGTTCGCTAAATTCGATACGCAGGGTGTGGGCGTCGATTTGTTCAAGAACGCCGGGGACGCCGCCGGACATCATGAAATCGGGAATGGTTCCGGAAGATACGCCGGTGTTCTGCACCTCATGCTGCCACCAGTACATGATATCGTCGGTAGTGAAGGGATGCCCGTCCGACCAGCGGATACCGCGGCGCAGGTGGACGATAAAGACGCGGTTTTCTTCGAGCGCCTCGATTTCACGGGCGAGGTGCGGGGTGATGGGGTAACCCAGCGGCGACCAGCGTACGAGTCCCGAGCTGCTGAGTCGCCAGGTGATGACGCCGACATCACCGGGGGCGGTGGCCACCCGCAGCCAGGTGCCGCCATACTGGCCGATTCCCTCGACGCCTGCGAAAACGGCCGGTTCGGGGCCGGTGCGTTCGGCAACCGGAGGCAACTCACCGGACTCAACAAGCGGTTGCAGTACCGTCGGCTCACCACGCGGATACCAGACGCCGGATTGACCTTCACTGTAATCAACTTCGCGCTGAAACCGCGGCAGATTATCAGGATCAAATGATGTGTTGCGTGCGCTTTCCACGGCGGCAATTTCGTCAGGCGGGTATTCGGGGAAAACCTCCGAGATGTTGCCGCGGAACAACCGTGCGGTCATCACAACCAGCAGCACAATGCCGGCCAGCACGGCGAGCCAGCCGGCGGCCCGGCGGATAATCTCAGTATTGAAGAGTCTGATCGCCAATGGTTCTCCTGTTGCTTAAATGTCTGCAATTTAGATGCCGGGCCGTATGAAGTCAAGTGCAGTTCAGGATTGACAATGCGGGGGGATCTAGTTAGAAAACGGGTATGTTTAAATATGTTATTGCTTTGATATTGTTTATGGCATTAGCGGTTACCGGGCGGGCTGAAGAGGATATGGAGCGAACAATTACAATCAGATTGAGTGTACCTACGCCGGCATGGTCAATCGTGATTGAGCAGGTATATCTTGCGGATGATCAGCTTTGGGTTGTTTCCCGGCTTTCCGTGCAGGAAGGTGTTATTGCTCCGCAGGTCATTTCCACGGCAGAGGATTCTGTAAAGGTTGCGGCCGGGGAAGAGCTGGAGGTTTTGCACATTATTGCCGGCAAGAGCTGGTCATGGACGGATCCGGCAAGCGAGGGTTACTTTTTCCCCCCTGATGATGATGCATTGCGCGAGCTGATCCCGCAAGGGGAGTTGCTCTTTTCCCGCCCGGCGGAATGATATGAGTGGTTGATTGACAATCAGGGGCTGTTCTGGCAATATTATACACCAGTTTGATAAAAGTCTTTTTTTATATGAAAGAGCCACTTGCAAAACTGTTTTGCAAGAGTAGTGTTCAGGTGTCAGTGTTCAGGAGTCAGCACGGAGGCGGCTGGTTCATTGCACGTTGTATTTCCTGAACACTGAGCACTGAAATCGGTGCTTGCGGGGTAATGCAAGCGCCTCTGAAGGAGAGAAATATTTTGGAGATTGAAAGTTTGCGCCATAGTACGGCGCATGTGATGGCGGCGGCTGTCTGCCGTTTGTTTCCTGATGTGAAACTGGATATTGGTCCGGCAACGGATGACGGTTTCTACTACGATTTTGACCTTTCCCAGCGCCTTTCACCAGACGACTTTCCGGCTATTGAAAAGGAAATGCGCCGGATTGTGGCCGAGAATCTGCCTTTTGAGCGCATTGAGGTATTGCGTGCGGAAGCCAAAGCGCTTTTTGAGCAGGCGGGACAGATCTATAAACTTGAGCGGCTGGCGGATATTCCGGAAGGGGAGACTGTGACGCTTTACCGCTGCGGCGGTTTTTCGGACCTATGCCGCGGTCCGCATGTTGAAAGCACCGGACAGATCAAGGCCTTTGCGTTAACCAATGTGGCCGGCTCATATTTTCGCGGTGTGGAAACCAATCCGATGTTGCAGCGTATTTACGGCATTGCCGCGCTGACCGAAGCAGATTTGCAGGCGCAGATCACGCGTATCGAGGAAGCGCGTGCGCGTGATCACCGCAAACTGGGCCGTGAGCTGGATCTGTTCAGCATGCAGGAGGATGTCGGCCCGGGGCTGATACATTGGCATCCGCGCGGTGCGCGCATCCGTTGCATAATTGAAGATTTCTGGCGTCGCGAACATTTCCGTGACGGTTATGAACTGCTTTATACCCCGCATATCGGCCGCGGAAATCTGTGGGAGACTTCCGGACATCTTGAATTCTATCAGGAAAACATGTATTCGCCGATGGATGTGGACGGACAGGCTTTTTATGTAAAGCCGATGAACTGCCCGTTTCACATTCAGGTGTATAAGTCGTCGATGCGTTCGTATCGTGATTTGCCGCTACGCTGGGCGGAGCTTGGAACCGTGTACCGCTATGAAAAAAGCGGAGTGCTTTTCGGGTTGCTGCGGGTGCGCGGGTTTACGCAGGACGATGCGCATATTTTCTGCACGCCCGAGCAGATTGAGGCGGAGGTGGCGCGCACCGTACGTTTTGCATTACGAATTTTGCGGACGCTTGGTTTTTCAGAGATTGCCGCCTATCTGGCAACCCGGCCGGCCAAAGCGGTTGGTGAGCCGCAGCGCTGGGAGCAGGCAACGGCTTCGCTTGAGCAAGCTCTGAAAAGTGAAGGAATGGAATACCATACCGATGATGGCGGCGGGGCGTTTTACGGGCCTAAGATTGATTTGAAGATCAAGGACGCGATTGGTCGTGAATGGCAGTTAAGTACGATTCAGTTTGATTTCAATCTTCCGGAGCGTTTTGATCTTTCGTACATTGGCGAGGATGGCAAGCCGCACCGGCCGTATATGGTGCATCGTGCGTTGCTGGGCAGTCTTGAGCGCTTTTTCGGTATATTGATTGAGCATTATGCCGGCGCATTTCCGTTATGGCTGTCACCGGAACAGGTCAGGGTTATACCGTTGACTTCAAACCAGCTTGATTATGCCACTGATGTTGCCGACCGTTTGCGGCAGAATGATTTGCGTGTTACTGTGGATGCGAAGAATGAAAAAATGGGAGCGAAAATCAGGCGTGCGCGGACGGAGAAGATTCCCTGCATGCTGATAGTCGGTCCCAAGGAAGTGGAGGCGGGAGTGGTTGCGTTACGCAGCCGCGAAAAAGGTGATGAAGGAGTTGTCCAGGTGGATGACGTCATCGCCCGTCTGGTAAAAGAGAATGTTCCCGCATTGCGGGGGCAGGAGGCAAGTAACGGATGAGAATGAATGGACCCCCAAGGGGGGCTCCGTACCGGCCCGGTCAGGGTTCCGGTGGATCGTTTGTACGGGTGAATCATCGTATTAGAGTTCCGCAGGTGCGCTGTGTCGGCCCCGACGGTGATATGCTTGGCATACTGCCGACGCGTGAAGCGCAGCGGCTGGCGGATGAAAAAAAGCTGGATCTTGTTGAAATTGCGCCGCAGGCCGATCCTCCGGTCTGCCGTATTATGGATTTTGGAAAATACAAGTTCCAGGAAACCCAGAAGAAGAAGCAGGCGCGTAAACATCAGTCGAAACAGCATGTTAAGGAAGTTAAGTTTCACGCCAATGTGGCGGAGCATGACTATCAGACCAAGCTGAACCATATGCGCGATTTTCTTGAAAAGGGGCACAAGGTCAAGGTCAGTCTGCAGTTTCGCGGGCGGGAGAATGCGCACCGGGAATTGGGGATGGAACTGATCAAGCGCGTTATCGAAGACTGTGCGGATCTTTCCGTGGTGGACATGACCCCGCGCATCATGGGGCGGCAGGTGCTGGCGATGCTGGGTGCCAAGTCGGCCAAGACTTAGGGATCAGACTGCAGGCTGCAGACCGCAGACTGCAGACCGCAGACTGCAGACAGTATTCTATGTTTTTGTCGAAGGCGGAAGGGGGTGGCCGGTGTGTTTGAGCACTTCCAGCATATCGGCCCAGACATCCCAGCGTGCCTTTTGGTTCCGCAGCAGGTAGGAGGGGTGAAACGTCGGCATCAGCGGCGTGTTCTGGTAAGTCATCCATCGGCCGCGTATTTTTGATATAGGCGTTTCGTCTCCGAGCAGTCCGCGTACCGCGGTTCCTCCCAGAGCGACAATGGCTTTTGGTTTTAAAAGCTTAATCTGTCTTTCCAGATATGGCCGGCAGAGTTCAATTTCGTCCGGCAGCGGGGTGCGGTTGTCGGGCGGGCGGCATTTTAGAATGTTGGCAATAAAGACTTCTTCACGAGACAGGCCGAGATTTTCCAGCATTCGCGTCAACAGTTTTCCGGCGCGTCCGACGAAAGCGAGGCCCTGGGCATCTTCATCGGCACCGGGCGCTTCGCCCACGAACATGATTTCCGGAGATGGATTCCCTTGTCCGGGAACGGTCCGGTTACGGGTCTTGTGAAGAGCACACAATGTGCAAGCGGCAATTTCATCTGTGATAGCGGAGATTGAATCCGGCTCATTTGCGGTTATGCCGGGTGCGGGTGCGGAGGCGGGCGGTGTTTCATTCTGACGAGTCATGGTTGCAGTCCTCATTTCCTGTTGAGCGGAAGCTTTGATGCCGGAGCAGGCCGCTTGCAGGCGGCTGACGACCGCCGGGTCAACCTCGACGGCAACATCGCCTTCTTCGCGCCGATATTGCAGATAATCGGCAACATCCTCAAGAATATTACTGATCGTCATTATTGTTTGCCTCGCGCGCTTCCTTACGCGCCTTGTGAATGGCCATGCCCTTCACAAACATCGGCCCGATAAATGCATAAACAAGTCCCATTATCAGCATGAAGATGGCGATATATGCCGCGTAATCGCGGCGCAGGAAGCAGAAGAGTCCCACCAGAATCACGCAGGGAATAAAGATGGCGGCTTTCTTGGTCGGTTTAGGATAGCGCAGGTTGGTGACTTGCAGCACAATGAAGACGAGGATTCCGGCCAGAAAGATAAGCGCAACGGGTCCTTCACTGAGGTTGCTGCGGTCTTTGTACCAGGTCTGGGTGACAAATACGAACAGCGAGACCCACCCGGCATTGGCGGTAATCGGCAGTCCGGCGTATCCGCCTTGACCGCGCAGCGGATCTTTTACTTTAAAGCGTGCCAGGCGAACAACGCCGGAAAGAGCCACCGCCGACGGCAGCAATACGCGCCAGAGCGGGTCACGGCCCTGCATTGTTACCGCAAAAATCAGGACAGCCGGGGCAATTCCAAAAGCGGTCATATCCACATAGGTGTCCAGTTCCGCGCCGAATTCACTTGAGCCGCGCAGCCAGCGGGCAAGATTGCCGTCGAGACCATCCAGGATCATCGCCAGCATGATCAGGCGTGCGGCCAGACTGAACATGTGCGGTTCCTCATTGACCATGCCCTGAATTGTGCTGAGGATACTCAGAAAACCTGCCAGCATTGCCGCGATCGTGACGGCGGTCGGTACCGCCTGACGCCAGTTAATGATCGTTTTGAAGTTTTCGTATGAACCGAATTTCACGTTTTATGCTCCCTGTTGATTGATAGTGGCAATCACGCTTTCACCGGCGCGGACAACATCGTTAAGTGCGCACTGCAGATTGATGGCGCCTGCCGGGAAATACATATCGAGGCGCGAGCCGAATTTCATCATTCCGAAATCCTGAGCGATTTTTATCGGATGCGGATTATCGTGATCCAGCCAGTATACAACGCGCCGGCAGACCGGTCCGACAATTTGCGTAACAAGGCAGGGTAGTTGCTCTCCTTGAATCAGAATGGCATTGTGCTGATTCTGGTCAGATGATTTCTCATCGAAAGTAAACAGGCGTTTCCCTGGAAAATAGCCGAGAAAGCGTGCGGTTCCGCTGATGGGGGCCCGGTTTACGTGGACATCGAACAGGCTGAGAAAGGTGCTGATGCGCAGCACGTCACCTTCGCCGAAAAGCTGCATATCTGATTCAGACAGACCCGAACGTGCTACGGCCTGGCGGAATGCGGCCTGATCGAGTGTTTTCAGGCGGGCAATATGACCGTCGGCGGCGGCCACAATTGCGCCGTGAGTATCCGGTGCGGTACGCGGCGGGTCGCGGAAGAAATAGAGCATATAGCCGGCAAGCAGCGCGGCGAAGGCTGCGCTGGTGGCAATTGCGCCTACGGCGGAACAGCCACATACTGCGGTAATCAGGCCCGCCAGCAGACCGGCCCCTGCCGAAGCTGCCAGAAACGGTTTTACTTCAGGTCGTACTTTCATATTTGAAATCCTCGTATGAATAAAACAAGTACTTTGGTTAAAGCAGCCCGCTTTGTCAATCCGGTTGTGGCTTTTGGCATTTTCCGGGGGCTTTGATCAATGTTGTGTTGGATGTTGTTTTGCAATTAGCGAAGGGCAGTATTTTGCCGCAAGGAACACAAAGATCTCAAAGAAGTATAAAATTCATGGATGGTTATCCTGTCGGATTGCCGCATTATCTATGTTAATATGGCGCAATATTTGTGCTGCATCCGGCACGCTTTCTGCATTATTATCGGGTGTGAGCATTAGTCTATAGTCTGAATTATTCAGGAGAATATAATTTACCACGGATGGGGGATGTTATACCCACGGATGGGGGATGGTTAAAAATTATCTGCAAAAGTTTTATAGGTCAGGTTGGATGATTGGAGTAAAGGTAATGAGAGACAAGTCGCTTGCATTGATTGGTTGTATTACGTTTGCAGTTACTGTGTTTACCGGTGGCGCGGCTTTGGGCGGGCGTGAGAATGAGTTGCTGGCGGAATTAGAGCGCTTGCGTGACGATGTGCGCGGCAAGGTTGTTGAACAAATTGCGAGTGCGCGCCGGATTGAGGAACCAACAGTTTTTGCTCTGATGTTTGAGCGCGGTTTCGGGCGGCGTCCGATGCGGTTGCAGTTAGAAAGGCGGGCCGGTGAATGGCAGCCGGTGCGGATTATCTCCGCCAGCCTGCCGGCGGATACGGTAAAGAGCCATGCAGCGGAGCTTACATGGGACGGCGATTCAATAAGCGGTAGGCTGATTTTTGAATGGTCCACCGGTCAGGCCGATGCTGAAAACGAAGCTGAGGGTGAGCCGGTCGATGTAGAAACAGAAGGTTTACAAAGGCAGATATTTAATATCAATGCGGTGCGGGAATCAACCGCCACCAGTTTAATAATAGCGTTTCACCGTGTATTCGGTTCAGAGAGCTGGATATTGCGTTACGAGCCGCTTGAAAACGGCGGCTGGCGGTTTGCCGGGGAAGAGCAGACGCCGCGGGTATTGAATCGCTCGGGCCCGTTTGAGCGGAACATTCCTGATATAATCCCGGATGCAGATGGCTATTTTGAGTCTGTCATAGGTTTGACCTACAAGGGGGATGCTGAGCGGAATATAGCAATCTATGAACAGGGCGCGCCGGTTGAATTGAGTTTTTCCGGAAGACTGTTCGACCGGCGGATTGACACGGGATATTCATTTCAGGCTCCCGGCGGAAAGAATATACTTTCATCGGCCCATGACTGGTGTGAAGGATATATTCGTGATAATATGATCAGGGGAAGGTTTCATGCCGAAGGCAGCGCCGGAGAATGGTTGGGGGCGGTTGATGGACCGTGGATTCCGGCGGCATCCGGGCTTGATCCGGTGGATGTGCTTGAGGGGGCGGTTAGTGGTGCAGATGTTACGGTGTGCGCGGCTGCGGTTTACCGGCAGATTCTGGCGTTGGCCAGGCTGAATGGTGATGCAGGGCTGTCGGCTGCCGATGCGGTTAACCGCACGCATGTGGCAGCGCCGCAGTGGCCGGAAGACGCGGCTGTAACGGACCGGTTGCAATATTTGGAGCAGATGCTGGTACAGGCGCGTGCGGCTATTGAATTCAGGCATGAAGAGGCTGAAACCAAGGAGCTTTCTGTCCGTGACGAATGGTTCGGGCCGTATTATGCCGCAAAACCCTTACCAGCGGGCAATCAGGTGCCGACGGCCGGTCAATCCGGCTGGTTTGTGGTTGATGAATGGGTTTTTACCGGACCATTCGGTGTGCCTGATCACAGCGTGCCGGTATATTATCCGGGAGTGTTTCCGGTGAGATCAGCCGGCTGGCAGCGTGAACGTATTTTCGACGACAGTTCATCTGATCGGCGGGGCGTGGTTGAACTGATTGAGGACAGTGCCGGATGGACTGAACTGCAACTGGAGCAGAACCGGGTGATGCCGCCTGCCACACAGCAAGCCTCGTCCGGTGCCATGCGCTACTTTTGCTGGTATGCCGCGACTGTAATTACCAGTGCAGAAAAGCGTAGTGTCTGGCTGGCGATAGAACTGGAAGGACAGGCGCAGTTATGGGTTAATGAAGAGCTGGTCTGGAACTCGGGTGTTGACTGGGCGCGGCTTGCACCTGCGTTGCTGCAGATTGATTTGCGTGAAGGTGAGAACGCTGTTCTGCTGCGGGTTGCCAGCACGGATGTGTCGAATGATCATTTCAACCGTTTACATTGGTTTGACGGTTATGCATCCCGGCCGTTGGGGCGGTCGGAATTTACCAGTGCGGCGGTTTATCTTGGAAATGCGGTGGAACCGCGCAATGAGCGGAATGCCGTGAAAGCGGTGATGCAAGACGTTGCTGCGGCCGGTTTCAGAAATGACGGTTCGGGAATTTATCCGGATACCAATCCGCCGCTGGCGTGGGATTTGATTCGCGGCATCAATGTAAAGTGGCAGCAACCGGTACCGCATGGTCAGACGGCACCAGTAGTGGCCGGTGAGCGGCTGCTGCTGGCCTGTGAGCCGCATACATTGCTGAGTCTTGATGCGGAAAGCGGTGCGGAAATCTGGCGCAGGCATGCCGATGTGCTGGCTTTGCACGATGATGTACCGGATGTTCCGAATGCCGACGGTGATGTTCTGACGGCGTATCGGGCAATGCACCGCCGTGTAAGTGAATTGCGCGCTGAATTACGCGGAGCAAAAGGCATTCAGGCAGAGGCTTTGCGCAAGCAGATTGATCAGGCGCGGCACGGTTGGGAGGCGCTTGATTTGTGGTTGAAGAGCAAGGGGATCGGTTTGGGTGATACTGCCTGGGCCTCTCCGGTGGTTGCTGATGGACGCGTGTGGGTGTATTTCGGCACAGGGGTTGCTGCCTGCTATGATATTGACAGTGGTGAGCCTGTCTGGATTCGCGACACCGGTTACCGCTGGACGCAGCCGAATATGGGGTCACCGGTTTTGGCAGATGGACTGTTGATACTGCAAACACATTTAGGGCGGGAGCCGGAAGATCAATTCGGGTTGCTTGCGCTTGATGCGGCTGATGGTGAAGCGCGCTGGAAGGCGCGCGGTGCTGTAAAGCGTGTGCGGGTCAGTGCCGACCGTTCTGCCGGGCTGGGGAACGGTCTGGCGGTATTGACGCTTGAGCACGCAGGGGTGCGCCGAACATTGGTTATAACCGGAGACGGTGCGGTTGTCGATGCCGCGGACGGCAGTATTGTTTTTCGTGATATTCTGCGGATTGAGGCGAACCGTGCGGCTCCGTATGTGCGTGGTGATACCGTTTTCTTTACGCCGCCGCTTGGCACCGAGGCGGTACGGTTCGGTCTGGATGAGCAGGGGCGGGTGCTGGTACGCACACTTTACAGTGAAAGGCAGCGGGTCGGGCGGGGGCAGTCAAAGACCATTACGCAATGGGGGGCGCGGCATTGGCTGCAAGGGCCGCTGGAGTATGGGGGGCGGTTGTTTGTTTCGCGGGTTGATACAGGGCATGTGCCGCAGCACTGGCCGACCCCGTGGCATGAAGTAAGCGTTTACGATGCCGGTCATGGCGCGCGTTTGCAGCGGATACGCGGGGTTATGCGCGAATGTACTGATCCGACAATTGCACCTGTGAAGGCGGGTGGTTTTGTGATAACCAGCGAAGGCGGGGCGCCATTGCCGGGGTTTCATGGAACAACGGAGTATGGTGAAGTGGCGTTTCTGAGTGCATCTGATCCATCCGTATTACTGACTCGCAGCCGTATTCCGCCGACGCGCGCTCATCCGGTAGTGATCGGCGACAGGATGTATTTACGCGGGTTTGGCAGTCTGGCATGTGTGAGGGTGCGGGATGCCGCCGGAACTGAATATCAGGAGAGCGTGCTGGCCCGGACGGTGATCGATGAGATTGGGCCGCGCCCGGAGCAGCGGGAAGTTAACCGTGTTGATGCCTTTACCGGCGGTACAGAGTTTGCGGAAGACTCCATAGCGCCGATCAGGCACCGTTCAATGCCGCGCCGCTGGTTGATGGCCGGACCGTATCCGCTGGCGGATGTGCGTGATACTGTTCCTGAAGCAGAGATAATAAATACCGCATGGTACAACGGTATGCCGCTGGAAGCCGGCGGACACAAGCGCAGCGTGCGGACGGTCGATGAAAAGGGCTTTCTGGGGGAGGGTAACAGTGCATTAAGTGTGATGGCGGCAGCTTCGAACCGGCCAAACTCAGTGGTGTATTTCTACACGACGTTAGAGAGCACAGAGACGGCCACATACTCCTTTCGCTGCCGCGGAAGCGGCTACCGTGTCTGGATTGGCGGTCGGGAAATCGGTGACCGCGACTTAGTATATCTACCGCTTGGTCATTATCCGATGGTAATGCGGGTTGAAGTCGGTCGCGTTCCGCCGTTTGCCGCTAATGTAGCAGTTGAGCCGTCATTCTGGCGTGTTGAGGATCCGGCGGCAGAGTATGCGGGGTGGGTGCAGCGGTTGCATAATTACCGCGAGTTGATCGAGCGGATCATTCAGAAACGGCCGGAGAGTCCGGAGGCGCGTACTGCTCAGACCTTTCTTGAGCATATTAAGCACTGAACTGTTTGATACGCCGGATTTGCTGAAAAACCTGCTGAATATACAGTCGGTCAACGGATGATGGGCTTGCTTCGGTAAGCTTCTGGATATGGTTTTTCAGAAAATCTTTTTGCAGGTCTGGGGACATGTTGTCAAGATCCCCGCGGGCTTTATCGTAATCGGTCTGTTTGGCCGGGTTACCGGCGAGCTCCTCTTTTTTGCCGTGGATATCGCGCAGGGCTCCGCGGCATAGCCCGTAAACAAGGCTTTCAAGTTTATTTGCGCCATATGCTTCTTCGAATGTCCGGTAGACGTTTCCGCAAATGTATTCCGCGCATTGCTGAGCTGCTATTTTTTTGAGCAGTGTATCCTGGTACTGCGGCTGCTCTGCGAAGCGCCGGTATTTTCCGGCGATGATTTTTGCCAGGCTGCGGCCGGTTTTATCATCCGGCAGCGGTTTATCCCCGGCCGGTGCACCATAGAAGAAGCGCATATAGTGCTCAAGCGTTTCGGCGGTATGTCCGAAACCCACCTGCGGAGTATAGAGGTAGTGTCCGCCCATATAGTCATACAGTTCTTCCGCACTGGGACGGTCATCGGAATTATCCCGTAAACAGGCGCTGACAATCTCGGCCAGCGCCTGCGGTACGTCGCAGCAGATTTCGTTGACGGGAATCAGTTTATCGGTATTCATCTTAAAGCGTTTTTCGATGACGCCATAAGGGTCGTATTTTGGGCTGTCGGCGGCGGGATCAAGCGCATTCGATCCGGTGATAAGTTCCCGCATGATAGCACCCAGGCTGAATATGTCAGATTTGTAGAGGTCATCTCTGGTAAGACTTTCCGGATCTCTGATAACCTCCGGCGCGATATAGCCCGGCTTACCGACCATAATGCCGTCGTTGATATGACTGCCGGCGCCCCAGTCCAACAGCATGGGGGTACCGGTACGCTGGATCATCACATTATTCAGACACAAGTCACGATGAGCGATGCCGCGTTCGCGGGCATGGCACAGTGTACTGAGAATCCGGTGTCCGATAAAAGCCGCAATTTCGAAGGGGAGCAGATAGCCCTGTTCAATGTGGTCATTATTCAGTGATGACAAGGTGTGTCCTGTAACGTAAGGAAATACGAGTGCACGTGTTTCATCCGGCATTTCGATAATATCCTCGACACCGATGGCGTAGGGATCGGAGCCAATCTCGAAAGACACTTCCGCTTCACTGTAAAACTCGCTTTGAATGATATTGCGGGAATCGGCGCTTTCCTGGCTGATCTCGCTGTTGACCAGCTTGATGGCTTTATAGATGGGGGGATGAATGGCCGGTTTGTGTGCTTTTACAACAAGCCCGGACCCGCCGCGTGCGATGATTTCGTCCACAACATAGCCCTGCGGCAGTGAATCACCCGGTGCATAGTCGGCTTTTACCTTCGGGCGGATTTTCAGTCGGCAGGTTTCTGCACCGCTATATTCTTTAATCTGTTTTGCTTTGGGAGGCATGCCTCGCCGCCAATCGGTTATATTACCGTCCCAGTTTTCCCGGCCATGGCAGATCCAGTTCGGGTGCGCCATAGGAAAGCTGGGTCAGGGAAATATTGGGGCCGAATGCCTGAGAGCAGAACAGGTAGATGCAGGCAATACAGATAAAGATTGCCGCTATCGCAAAGAACGAAAACGCGCCATGCGGTTCCGGTTCGCCGATTGGCAGATTTGCCGCCGCCAGCGCGGCTTTTTCGGCTGGACTGCCTTTGGCGTGTTTGATTTCCTTTGGTCCGGTATCCTCGGATGTGCCGCTCGGACGTTTGACTCTGATCGTTTTTTTGCGGGTAGGGGAGACATCCGGCTCGGCGTCCTCGTCCGGGATATCAATCCGGGCGGTCTGGCCTTTTGCGGCAGTGTCTAAGGCCGCGGTCGCCGCGGCCGGCGGTTTGGCAACTTTAATCGTCGGCGCCTCGCTTGGTCTCTTCAGGCGAATCGTTTTCGGTCCGCCTTCATCTTCCTGCCCGGACTGCATGGCAGATTCAAGTGAAATGCGTGAAGTTTTGCGTTTAGCGGCTTCGAGATTACTGGTTTCCGCCTTGGCTGCAATGGGGCTGACGGGTGCCGCACCCTGTGACGCGGTAGAAGGCTTTATGCGGATGGTTTTCGGCGCATCGGTCGCTGCCGGTCCACGGGTCATGTCACCCTGTTTTGCCGAATCCAACGGAATCCGGGATGTCTGGCGCTTGGCGACCTCGAGTGGTATGCGAGACGTTTCCTTCTTTTTCGGGCCACCGGCGGTCAAAGGTGTCGGCGGCATCTTGATTTCCATTGTATGTGAAAGACTATCGTCCTCGTTATCCTGTGCGGTTGCAGCGGGTGCAGCCGTGGGCGGTTTGATGGCGACCGCGGCGGGTCCGCCCAGC
>PXDI01000054.1 GCA_003565095.1 PVC group bacterium
CAGCATCCGCCAAGTCGCCCGCTGGGGAGTAACCGACATTCTGATAAACCTGCATTACTCGGCCGAAAAAATCATCCATGACCTGCGCCGGTTGCAAATACCGGGCGTCCGGCTGAATTTTTCATTCGAGCCAGAAATCCTCGGCACCGGCGGAGCGTTGCGCAAGGCGCAATGGTTTATTGATGGGCGCGGACCGTTCTGGCTGCTGAACAGCGATATCGCATTCGATCTCGACCCACTGCCGTTGCGGCGTGCACTGGCCGCCGATGAAAACAATCTGGCGGCACTGTGGCTGGAACCGCAACGCGGACCCCGCACCGTACAATACAAAAAAGGCCAGGTGCTTGACTTCAATTCCAATAAAGACACCAAAGACAGGGCAACATTCACCGGGTTGCATCTATTGCGCCCGGATATACTTGAGTTTCTACCGAAAAACGGAGCTGCTTCAATTATCACGGCCTACGAAAAAGCGATGCGGCATGGACGGCGGATTGCAGCAGCAACAATCAAGAACTCATTCTGGGCGGATATTGGCAATATCGACGACTATCTCGACGCGCATGCGCGCATCCGGAAAGCGGCACGCACCGGCACACCGGGCTATAATTTATACAACGCGTCATCAGATTTTACAAAAAAAACCTTCCGTCACAGCGACAAAGGCTGGTGGGCGGTCTGGGGCAAGCCTGTTGGCACAAAGAACAGTCGTATGCAAAATTGTGTTTTTATGGGTGACAACCGTGTCAACAACTGTCATTTGAAAAACGCCGTCCTTACACAGGGCGTCAACGCAGCGCATGATATGGAAGGTGCGATCATTCCGTTGAGAGACTATCCGCAAGAGCGTGCCATTGCATGGGCATTGCGCAAAACGGGCTGGCACCCGGAGGACGTTTATATCAATCCGTTACCCGGGCGCGGATCGGATCGCGCGTATATACGGCTGGCAACAGCAGATGCTACGGTCATTTTATGCACTTACGGCGGCCAACGCCCGGAGAACCTGCGCATTTTCAAGCACACCGCCCTGCTTGCGGCACATGGCATCCGTGTGCCGCGGATTTTATTCCGCGAACCGCGCCTCCGGGCCTATCTGCAGGAAGACTGCGGAATCACCTCGCTTGGTGACTGTGTCGATTCAGACGCACAAAATACTGAGCATTATTACCGTCCGGTTATTGATATACTTATAAAACTGCAATCTATTCAGGTTCGCGGCGGCACACAGCGGTTCGAACCGGCATTCGATGCGGCACCGTTTCGCTGGGAGCATGATCTTTTTGTGGACATGTTTCTAAATAAGCACACTGGCATCAGGGCACACAACCTGCGGTCAATAAGGCGTGAACTGAGCATGATTGCCGAATGCCTGTGCGAATTGCCGCGTGTGCTTGTAAACCGGGATATGCAGTCAACAAATGTTTTATGGCATCAGGCCGAACCGGTTCTTATTGATTTCCAGGGTATGCGGCCGGGGCCGGCGGCCTATGATCTGGCCTCACTTCTCTGCGACCCGTATATGATGCTGGACGAAACAGTCCAGAACCGTCTACTTGATTATTACAACCTTAAAGCTCCCTGCCCCATGACCGCCGAACTGTTCTGGACTGCCGCCATCCAACGACTGACACAGGCATTGGGTGCCTATGGAAGACTTGCCGCACTCCCGGGAACACAGCGCTTTGCCTCCCATATCCCGGCGGCAAAAACCATGCTGCAAAGAGCCATCAGCGAGAGCTCCATGCAGCTTCCGGCGCTTACTAACCTTTTACGGCATGGCCGTAACCTGTAACGCACAGACAGTAATGTCTGTGGCGCCAATGCCATGATACTTGAAAACATTCCGGACGGACCCGAAATTCATGATTGAGCGTGCGCGGCGGATAATGTATGTTGTCTGGGTTATTACGTTGTAATGAACAACACGAAAGGATGGCAGAGCATGAAGTATGTATGTGACATGTGCGGCTATATTTACGATCCGGCGCAGGGCGATCCCGACAGCGGCATTGAGCCGGGCACGACTTTTGAAAACCTTCCCGACGACTGGGTCTGCCCCGAATGCGGTGTAGGCAAGGGCGACTTCTCGCCGGTTGACTAACTGGAGGAACTGTAATGAGCGATAAGATCAAAGAACTCAACGAAGAAAACTTTGACGCAGCGATTGCCGAAGGCACCGTTCTGGTTGATTTCTGGGCACCATGGTGCGGTCCTTGCCGGATGCAGACACCGATTCTGGAAGAAACGGCTGACGCGGTCGGTGACAAGGCGGTGATTGCCAAGGTCAACGTAGACGAGGCGCCGGCGGTGGCGGCAAAATTCGGTGTGCGCAGCATTCCAACCCTGATTCTTTTTAAGGACGGGGAAAATGCCAAGCAAATGGTAGGTGTGCAGCGTAAGGACGAGCTGGTAAAGCTGCTTTCGGAATAACCGTCAACCGACGGAGCGGAGCGACGGCCTTATGCCCATCTACGAATACAGTTGCGCGAAATGCGGCAATGCTTTTGAACATCTGCATCGTAAGCTTGGTGAAAGCGCACCGGCCTGTCCGGTGTGTGCTTCGCAGAGAGTAATAAAGCAATTTTCCACATTCAGCGCAGCGGTGGCGCCTGAACGCGGCAGTGCGGCCCCCTGCGGGGCGGCGGCGGCGTGCAGTCCGGGACAATGTGCGTCAGGGGAATGCCCGCTCTCGGGCTGAGTGATGACACATAACCTCCACCAGGAATTTAAGGTTGTATTCCAGCCTGCCGGGCGGACGGTTTATGTGCTGCCCGGCACCTTGGTGCTGGAAGCAGCCATCCGCGCAGGCATAACACTTAACACCCCCTGCGGCGGAACCGGAACCTGCGGAAAATGCCTGGTAAGAAAAATTTCCGGAGAAGTTGGCAGCCGTGACGGAAAGCCATCTGCCGGGGATTCAAGCCTGCTGGCATGCGGTAACTATATCCACAGCGATGCCGTCATAGAGATTCCGGAATCCTCGACCTTCGAATATGCGCACAAGATTGTGTGCGATGATCACGGCAGCAGTGTTATCAGCGATTCCGCAGCCCCGGGACAACTCGGGGTGGCTTTTGATCTCGGGACAACCACGGTTGTCGGCACACTCATCGAACTGAACACCGGCAAAGAAATCCGCGTAGCCGGAACCCTCAACCGTCAGACCCGGATTGGGGACGATGTCATCAGCCGCATTCAATACAGCATGCAAGGGGCTGCAGCGCTGGCAAAACTGCGCGACGCCGTCACGGCAACACTGAATGTGTTGCTGGATGAGCTGACCTCCGCGGATGAAAGACAGCGTATCTCAAAAATCACTCTCGCCGGAAATACAACCATGCAACAGTTGTTTTGCGGAATGGATTGTTCATCTCTGGGCAGCACGCCCTTCGAACCGCAATTCAGAGAAGGGATTAAACACACCGCAGCAGAGTGCGGACTGGAAATCTCTCAGGATGCTGAAGTCTATATTTTCCCGCAAATCGGCGGCTTTGTGGGTGGTGATACCGTCGCAGGACTGCTGGCGGCGGAAATGCACGAAACCCGCCAACCGGTACTGTTTGTTGATCTTGGCACAAACGGGGAAATAGCGTTGGCACATAATGGCCGTTTAACCGCGGCCTCAACCGCCGCCGGACCGGCATTTGAGGGTGCGCGCATCAGCCGCGGAATGCGGGCCGTCACCGGCGCAATTGAAAAAGTGGTCTTTGATGGAGGTGATCTCGCCTTTAATGTTATTGGCAACGTGCCGCCACGCGGCATTTGCGGGACGGCCGTCATCGACATAACCGCAGAGCTGCTGCGGCATGGATTGCTCGACAGTTATGGCTGTCTTGCAAGTGCGGAAGACTTGCCGGCAGGCACACCGCAAGGATTGCAGCGACGGCTGACAGAAGCAGACGGGCAGCCCGCCTTTGTGATTGCCGGACCGGAAGACGGTGCGGCTGAAGCAATTTTGATTACGCAGCGCGATATCCGGGAGATTCAACTGGCTGTCGGTGCCATCCGCTGCGGAATAAACATCCTGCTGAAGCGTGCCGGAATTGAGCCTAAAGACCTGCATGAAGTGCTGCTGGCAGGAGGGTTTGGCTATTTTATCCGCCGCAACAATGCCTGCCGCACCGGTCTGCTGCCTGCGGTTGCATCAGAAAAAATCCGCTGCATCGGCAATGCGGCATCGTTGGGGGCCAAAAACGTACTGCTTTCAAATGCGGCCAGGCTTATGGCGGAAAGAGTACGCGCATCTACCGAACATTATGAGCTTTCATCCGCGGAGAGTTTCAGCGAAATGTTTACGGATGCGATGATTTTTCCTGCAGGAAACTGATCAATCGCCGGCCGGTTGAGCGAGGCCGGAATAGCACGGAAAATCCAGAGAGAAGGTTGTGCCTTTGCCCGGAGTGCTTTTTACTGCAACAAAACCATCATATTCCTTAACAGAACTGTTTACCATAGAAAGCCCGAGCCCGGTATTGCGCTCCCGTCCCTTGGTTGTAAAGAACGGTTCAAAGATTCTGGACAGCAAGGACTCATCCATACCGATCCCTTTATCAGTGACGGTTAGCCTGACAAAATCAGCGGCTGCCTTGTTTCCATTACGGGAAATGTTTTGCGTGCTTATTATTATATCGCCGCCGTCCGGCATTGCATCGCGGGCATTCAGCACCAGATTCAACAGGATATTTTCAACATCCCCGGCTTCCGCCAGAATTATATGCCCTGCCGCATCACAGCGGGTGGTGGTATTATACTGCCGTTTCATACTGTGCATAACGATTTCGACCGTATCGGCAATTACTGCATGCAAATCAACCGGCTGCTTCTCCCAGCGTTTTTTATTTGCAAATGCCAAAAGCTTTGAGCACAAGCTGCTGGCATGACTGCAGGCTGACAATATGTCACGCGAGCATTCATTCAGATCCTGATCGGCGCCATATGCGTCAATCATGCCGGCAACACTGCGGATAACAGATAGCTGGTTATTGAAATCATGCGCAATACCGCTGGCAAGCTGACCGATGGCACGCATCTTCTCACTCTGGCGCAACTCCTCCTGCAAGCGCCGTTCAGCGGCCGCTGAACGCTTGCGGACAATAATGCCCGAAAGCATACAGCATAACACTACAATAAATTCCTGCAAAACCGGATCATAAGGCTTCCCGCTGATGGCACTATCGTTTAGAAACACACCCAGCAACTCATTACTCTGCATAATGGGAGTGGCAACCCGCCAGCCGCGTCCGAACTCGTTAAGACGGCCGTCACACAATTCATGATGAGGAACATTTTCCATCAGCCGCCAGAATGTATCTGAGGCGTCATCCGGCGACGAAACCCACTGCCACCAGTCGTCAACCGGAAAACTGATTGAATGTCCATCCATCAATTTCCCTTCACGGCTGATCCGCCAGGTGCCCTGCACCATGTTGCCGACTTGCAGCAGAATGGCACACCGCTCAATCCCGAGTTCACTGCGTGCAGCCTCAACACACCCGCGCAACACAGCGTCTTCTGATTCAAGCGCCATCAATCTGTTGGCGATGTCAACGACTTTCTGCATACCGCTTGCCATACGCTTGTATCGGTCCTCACTGTCATTCACATCAAGCGCGGAAGCCCGCATAAAAACCCTTGGACCGATCTTTACCGGACAAGAAAAAACCCTGACAGGGCGTATATAACCATCACTGGTTATATAATTGCCGACCATCAGGTCGGAATCGCCCTGAGAACACGATCTGCTCCATACCTGCCTGAACGCATCCATATTAAAGTTAGGAATAAAATCCGTTAGCGACATTCGCGGCATTTGCGTTGCATCACGGCCAAGCATTTTGCCGATCCGTTGGTTCACCGCAATCAGCCGCGCTGAATCGTCATGGATCCAGATACCCTCAGCCAGCCAGCGGTTATCATGGATGTTTTCTGCGCGGCACAGCTTGCGAAGGGCCTTGTCAACCGGATCTGTCACATCATAAACAATAACATGCAACGCATTCTGCCCCAGGTGAGCGGGTACGGTATCAGGATCGTTTTGAAATAAAACCCATTTAAAAAGAGATCCGTTACGCTGCGAACAGAAGCGCTCAAGAAAACTTACTGGTGCATTGCCTTTTACAATGATTTGTTTTACAAGGTCTTCCGGCAACTTAACCGCGTCAAGCGGCTGTTCTGCGGGAAACAGAGCCACCCCGGTAATGAAACGCTCAACCGCCGGATCAATACGAACAACGGTTCCATCGTCTAGAAAGTCAATGAAACCCAGCTTCTTCCCGTGATTAATCAGGTGACCAGTCTCTATAGTTTCCATTCCCACAAACAGCCTTTTCTATAACAAAGCTCTAGATAACGAGTTATACGCATGAAAACTAAAACAGCCGTCCGTAGATTGCAAGTATTTGTTGATATGTATTTAATGTATTTAATGGCCCTTGATAAAATTAATTGACAGCGGCGGCGGCATTGCGCTATAAGGGAGATCAAATGAAGAGGAA
>PXDI01000367.1 GCA_003565095.1 PVC group bacterium
CCAGCGCACAGCGGCAACCACACCCGGCTCCAGATGCTGCGCAGATCGCGGCAACTGCGATAGTTCTCGATCACCTGTCTGGTGACGAGTATCCCCAAAGCCGCGAATCCGGCGGTGGAGGCACCGACACTAAGGTAGTCAGGTTGCATGATTGCCGCGGTAAGCCAGTTGCCCAGCGCGCCGCTAAGCAGAATCGCCAGTATGCCCAATCCTCCGCCGAATGCGCGGCATACAAAATGTCCGATCAGAATGATGAAAACCATATTGGATAACAGGTGCACGACTCCGGAGTGAATGGTGAGCGCCGTAACGGTGCGCCACCATTCGCCGGCCATGATTGCCGTTCCGTCGGCGCATGCCGCCAGCAGTAAAGGATTATGCCGGTCAAATGCCCCGAGGCGCCAATGAAATACCAGCAACACGTAAGCAAACCAGTAACTCATATAGAAACTATTCGCCGCCGGTCGGGGGGTGTATGGCGGGCCGGGCGGCGTTTTGTGTCTGTTATGCTGCTCATACAGTCTGATTTCATCGTGCGCCTTGGCGGCAACATCAGCAGGAATGTGCAATACCCAACTGCCCTCCTCGCAGGTCAAGCGGTAGTCCAGTCCCGCTGCGCACAGTACGGTGATCCATTCGAGGGTTTTCTGTGCACCGGGCGGATGTATTTGTTCTTCTTCCATCAGCGATCAAACGTTTTGACAGTTTCAAACAAGGCCACAACGACATCCGCCATTCTGGCGTAATCAAGAGTATCGGGGGTGTCGTGTATGGTATGATAATGCGGGTTGCGGTAAAAAGCGGTGTCGGTAATCATTAATGCGTCGATCCCATGCGGCCAGTAATTCATATGGTCCGAGAAATCGACTCCGGGGATAAAAGAAGGTGCCCTGATGGAACGAACCGGCAGGCTGGTGGCACCCTGCATACCGGCTTTGATTTTCCTGACCCAGCGTCCCTGATCCCAGCGTCCGACTACTCCGATGAAATTAGCGCGGCTGGGATAGAATAAATAAAGAAACGGCAGTGGATACTGCTGAGACCAGCGCTTGTCGCTGAAATAGCCTACCATTTCGAGGGAAAGCATGCCGATGATGCGGGCACGTTCGTGAGCAATACTGCGGGCATGAACGGCGCTGCCCATTTGCGGTGTTCTGAAAAATGGCGGTTCTTCCAGAACAAAGCCGACCAGTTCGACCTCAATATCCGGCGGGTGTTGTCCTAGCAGCCGCGCCAGTTCAATCAGCACGGCCACGCCGCTGGCATTGTCGTCGGCTCCCGGCGATCCTGCATAGGCATCGTAATGCGCACCGATGATCAGCTTGCGCGATTGTCCCGTTCCGAAGCGCCCGATCACATTGCGGTATTCGTTTCCATCCACGGTAAAAGGCTGGAATTCTACGTCGGCACCTGCATCCCCAAAATGTCCGGCAATATATTCGGCGCATTTATCAAGATTGGCGGTATGCCGCCAGTCACGCGGATACAGGGTATCGCTGAGCATTTCAACATGCTGCCGCAGTTTGTCGGGGAAAACTTGCTTTTTTGATGTCTTGTTACGCCGGCAGCCCGGTTGCGACATGAACCAGGCGGCGGAAAGCATCACTGCTATCAGCAAAAACAATATGCGTAATAATCTTTTTAGCATGTAGCGTTTATAGCTCGTTTGGTACACATTGGCACGCAAAAAAGTCTGGAGCGTTATTGAGCGATTAAACAGCTTTACGGCTCATCACAGGTTTGCACTCCAGATGCGGGGATGGAGGTGTTATTTATATGGAGGGCGAACCTGTGGAAAGCCGTATGTCTGCACTTGCATCAAGGGGGTTTCAGGCTATTCTGCAATTATGAATGAAGTTTGTAGAGTAGTGGGGCGGCTGGCACCCAGTCCGACGGGGGCGCTGCATCTGGGGAATGCACGTTCTTTTCTGCTGGCGTGGCTGTCGGTCCGTTCGCGCGACGGCCGGATTATCATGCGCATGGAGGATCTTGATCACCCTAAGGTCAAACCACAGGCAGCGCAGCAGGCTTTGGATGATTTACACTGGCTGGGGCTTGACTGGGATGAAGGGCCGGAGCTTGGCGGAGACAATGCGCCTTATGTTCAGACGCAACGGGCGGGGCTTTACCGGGAGGCACTTGAACAGCTTCAGTCAGCCGGGCTGGTTTATCCATGTATATGCAGTCGCAGGGATGTGGAGAATGCCCAGAGTGCGCCGCAAGAGGGGGAGGATGCCGTGTATTATGCCGGAACATGTCGCGGGCGTTTTGATTCATATGCCGCGGCGCGGGATTTATTGCCGGAGGGGCGCCTGCCTGCGTGGCGTTTCCGGGTTGCGGAAGGCAGTATCTGTTTTGACGACGGTTTTTGCGGCCGGTGCTGCGAGGATGTTGCCGGTTCACGGGGGGACTTTGTGCTGGCGCGGCATGAATACGGGGCTGGTTACATGTTGGCGGTAGTGGTTGATGATGCCGCAATGGGGGTTACCGAAGTACTGCGCGGTGACGATCTGCTGCCGGCAACCTTCCGGCAGTTGCTGATATACCGAGCACTGGGGCTGATGCCGCCGGAATTTGTGCATGTTCCGCTCGTGGTTGGCCCCGACGGGCGGCGGCTGGCGAAACGTCATGGCGATACAAGAATTGCCGCATTACGGGCCGCGGGTGTTTCTGCTGAAAGGATTATCGGCCTGCTGGCTTACTGGTGCGGGTGGGCTGAGCAGGGCGAAGAACTGCGGGCTGAGCAGTTATTGACTCGTTTTGACCTGAAGAGCCTGAATCCGAAGCCGGTGGTCTTTACGTCAAACGGATGATACCGGTTCTTCTTTGTGCTTGCCGCGCACCCATTTGACAATTGCCGCCAGGGTTTGCAGATGTTTCTCAGGCGGGGAATCCGCTGGGCTTACCAGCAGAATCAGCATTCCGACCGGGGATTTTGTTGTCGACCATTCGCCCTTATGTTCAAACCTGGCAGTGAAAATGCGTGGCTGCAAGGTTTCGCGGGCATGGGTATGCAGCAGGACAATTCCGTCGTCCAACTCTACCGGCTCCATTTCGGACAGTGCACGTACCCACTGTCCGAGAACCGGAATAACGACTTTGTGCTGGGTTTCAAGAATAAGACGTACTGCTGCAGAAGGAATCGGCGGACATACATCAAAATCCATTTCAATATGGTCTGCCCCCGGGCATATCTCGCTCATGTCATCGGCCTCGGCCTCGGCCTCCGCCTCTTCGCGGGCGGAGGAGCCGCTGGGGAGTGGAGGAAAAACCATCACAACATTGGGCGTCTCTTCTCGCTTACGCAGTTCCCGTGGCAAACGGTCAAGGGCCGGCTGCCAGCCGGGAGAGCCGGCGCGATTATTGATTATCATAATCAGGTCGTGTTGCTCAATGTATGTGCTGAAATCTTTGATTAATAGCGGGAATGTTTCACGTGTAAATAATTCCGCCTTGAGTATTTCGTCAGGCAGTTTCCGTACATTGCGAATGGAATCAATGGTTTGTTGACAGCCGGTAAGTACCATTGGTGTTCCTATCTGCCGTGCCAGACGGGCGGCGGTGTGAAGGACGCGGCGCAATCCGGGGTGATACTCCAGCAGGGGCGGAATAATCATGACGGTGCGCCGGCAAGTGTTGAGCGGGTTATGGTTTTCCGCCACCAACGTCATGCAGGGGCTGCCCTGCAGCACTTGGGTTGAAAGACTTTCTGTGAAGAAATTACGTGCGGTTGATGGGCTGCTGCCCAGGACCAGTGTATCAATACGCAATTCGCGTAAAGTCCGCAGAATGGCCCGGGTGGGATTGACATCAACCCGGATTTGCGGCGTGGCCTTTATTCCGCCCGAGGCCAGCCGTGCAATAACCTGTCCCAGCAGTGTTTCACTATGCCCGATAGCGTCTGAGGCAGAGCCCAATTCCATTGCCACATTTAATACGTGCATCGGGTTTTCGTCCTCGTTTTCCCTGACAAGTACCGCCAGATCCAGCAGATTATACATATGGCTTTCATTGGAAACCGAAACCAGTAAAGGACCCTGGGCGCTTGCAGAGACCTGTTGCGTTTCACTGCTGGCTTCTTCGGCCAGTTTTGGTGCAAATTTCTCGGTAATCAGCGGCCCGATCATACAGGTAACCATAATCATTGCGATCGTGCCGTTCAGGATTGAAATATCGAATATTCCAAGATTATAGCCGACCATGACCGCCGCCAGAGTTGCCGCGGCCTGATTGACACTTAGTCCGTAAACCACGCGTCTTTCAGGCTGGGAAAAGCCGAGAATGCGTCCCGAGATTTCGGCAGCAAGCCACTTGGTGATAATTCCGGTGCTTGTCATGAAAAGGCACATCTGGATGGTGCGTATATCGGAAAGAAAGACCCGTGGATTGATCAGCATGCCTGTTGACAACAGAAAGAACGGAATAAAGAGTGCATTGCCGGTAAACTGCAGGCGCCGCATGATAATGCTTTGTTCGGGAACCAGCGAACTCAGTGCCAGGCCGGCAAGGAACGCGCCGATGATGCCTTCAACCCCGGCCAGTTGTGCAAGGCTGGATGTCAAAAATGCGGCAGTCAGGATAAAGACAAATTCGGTAATGCCGTCTGGTTCGAGTGCGCGGTAGAACCATGAAGCCATCCGCGGGAGCAGGTAGATGCCGAAGACTACCAGCAGGGTCAGTAACAGCAACTGCACCGGCCAGTTGATGCCGGTTTCCCCGGCTCTGACGGATTCGGCAACGACTGCGAGTACAAGCATTGCGGCCGTATCGGTCAGAATGGTTCCGCCGACTGTGGTACTAACCGCGCGGTGTTTGCCAAGACCAAGCTTTTGAATAATGGGGTAGGGCACTAGTGTGTGTGAGGCAAACATGCTGGCCATCAGGATTGCCGCGGGCCAGTTTAAACCCAGTCGATAGGCAATCACGGTTCCGATAATTTGCGGAAAAAGAAATGTCAGAGAACCGAATGTCAGGGTATTGCGGATATTATGGCGAAACTCACGCAGGCTGATTTCCAAGCCTGCCAGAAACATCAAATAGAGCAGGCCGACCTTGCCTAAGAGCTCAAACGTACCGTCACGGGTGAGCAGTCCAATTCCATTCGGGCCGGCAATCATACCGGCGAGAATCAGCCCCGCAATGCCTGATATGCGCAGTCGAGAAAACAGCAGCGGTACTATCAGCACCAGCAGCAGTACGACCGTAAAAATATCTACAGGATTCTCAAGTTGCATAAAATTTCTCTTGTAGCTTTTCCCGGAATATACATAGCATAGGTCTCTGCTTCAATACTGGAATTATAAAGCTGCCGTAACGTAGGCGCACCGCATGGCTGGCTGAGTATCTTCGTAAAGAGGGGTTCGCGGGGGTTATGGATGTTTCTGAAGGCATGGCCGGCAGCCGTTATGGCCGGGGGTGGATCAGGAGGGTTTTGGGTTAAAAAGAATGGCGTACCTGAGAGGGCTCGAACCTCTAACCTCCTGATCCGTAGTCAGGTGAATAGCCTTTACTTGTAATGTTTTATAAAAAAACGTTTGTTTATGTTTGTTTATTGTTGACGACCGCCAGCATGTAGGGCATTCTTTAGGGCAGTTGAAAACACCAAAGAAGCACCTAAACAAGAAAGTCGCTCATCAATGGAAAACGATACCAAGAAAAAGCGCAAAGACAAGCGTTCAGTCAAGGGCATGGGGCGGCTGTTCAAAAAAGCCGGCGTCAAACAATACCCGGCTGATTCACCGGTTAAGGGTAACTTCTTTCTGACATACTACGTCAACGGCAAACGGGTAACCACTGCCTTGCGTGATGCTGAAGGGAAGGCAATCACAGACCGCAAGCAGGCTGAAGCCGAACGGCGGCGGATTATGGCGCCGATGCTGGCCGGTGATGCCGTTGAAAAGCTGAAAATTGTCAAGGCACGTTTGGCGGATGTCGAGACACAACACGCGGAAGCCGTCGAACTGGCCACCCCGGTCTTTACTATTGCCGGGGCATGGCGCGTATTTATGAAGCACCCGAACAGACCGCAATGTAGCGAAAGAACTCTTGACCAGTATAATGCAGAGTTTAAGCGCTTCAATTCATGGATCACGGAACAGCACCCCGATATAATAGCCATGCGGGATGTCACGCGGGAGCGTGCTATTGAATATGCGGCAGACTTGGACCGGGCGCAAGTTTCCGCCAGCACGTTCAATCAGCACCGGAACTTTCTTGCAATGCTTTGGCGTGTTCTGTGGGATGATGCGCGGTTGACTGTGAATCCGTGGCAGCTTATCAAGCGCAGAAAAGCCGGGGCGCTGGCAAGGCGTAAACGCGCGTTAACCAGTCAGGAATATGAGGCGGTACTAGCGGCGGCTGAAAGCGATCCCGATATAAGAGATTTGTTTATCATGCTGGCGTGGACTGGCCAGAGGCTTGTTGACGTGGTCAAGATGCAGTGGGGGGCGGTGGACTTCCAAAAAGGAATCTTGACCATCTACCCGCGCAAGACCGC
>PXDI01000165.1 GCA_003565095.1 PVC group bacterium
AAGCTTCATTCTTTCCAGCTCTCGACCATCTGTTCAAGCGTATCAAACGATTCAATCTCCTTGTCACGGTCACTTTTGTCCAATGTGCTTGCCGTCAATTTGTTGGGCACTCTGAGTTCGAGCGGAAATTCCTTGCGCATTGCAATCTGCCGGTATAACAGACGAACAGCGTCTGTTGGCGTCATACCGATCCTGTGAAGAACGCGTTCGGATGCCCGCTTTGTTCTCATGTCTATTCTGGCATGGACTGTTGCTGTGTTATTCATAAAACAAATGTAGCACATTTGCATTACACGTCAAGCGTGTTAACGTATCACGTATCAATCCACGTCCGCTGACCTTGGTCGGCGGACGGAAAAATTCAAATAAGGAAAAACCGTCAAAAGCCAAATTGAGCCCATATAGAGCAAGACAAGGTGGTTACCAAAGTTCTTGCTCCAGCAGGGCTCATATCCTTGTTTTCGGTGTCGTTTTTGAAAATTCTCTTGCTCGCCGAGTACATGTCCGCCGGAGACGGCGAAGCCGCGTAGGAGGAAGGTCAGCGAGCGTGATCAAGACAAAACTTTTGAGATCCGCTCTTAAACGTGCACCATCGCAGATGCACCCAATCCTTTTTGCTCGCAATTCATCGAACGTACCGCTAGCGTAGTGATTCATGAAAACAGGAGCCCAACACACTATGACCATTACCGAACCCTCACGACAAATCCCTGTTCTGCACGAAGTTGATGTATGCGTGCTGGGCGGCAGTTGCACCGGCGTGTTCGCGGCGGTGCGGGCGGCACGCCTGGGAGCACGCGTTGTGCTGATCGAAAAACAGAACAGCTTCGGCGGCGTGGCCACCAGCGGACTTGTCAATATCTGGCACTCATTAATGGATACCGAAGGCGGGCAGACCATCATCGGGGGCTTGACGCGTGAAGTTATCGACAAACTGCAGAAGATCGGCGCATCAAGTGTCTGGAAGACGCACAACCCAAGCGAAGGCGTCCGGATCAATACCGAGGAGCTGAAAATCGAGCTCGACCAACTTGTCCGCGAGCACCGCATCATTCCGCTGCTGCACACATTCTTCTGCTCCGCAATTATGGACGGTGAACAGGTTACAGCGGCCATTGTCGAAAATAAAAACGGCCGCGGTGCGCTCAAGGCGGCGGTTTTTGTCGATGCCACCGGCGACGGCGATCTGGCCAAGGCTGCCGGCATTCCGTTTTCAATCGATCCGCACCTGCAGCCCGGCACCACCTGCGCCAAAATCCGCGGTTTACAGGAAATTAATATCCGCGAAATGTATAATGCCCACCGTACGGAATACGGTCTGCCCGAAGACAGCGGCTGGAATGGCGCCATTCCCAACAGCGAAGATATCAGAATGTATGCCGAAACACATGCTTTCGGGATGGATCTATCTGATGCCGAACAGCTTACCCAGGCCGAAATGGATGAACGCTACCGTATCCGTTGCATCATGGATATGGCGCGTAAATATTATCCCGAACGCAAAGACAAACTCTGCCTGCTGGCGCTCGGCTCGTATATCGGCATCCGCGAAACACGCCGCTTCACGGGCGAATATGAACTCACCGAAAAGGATGTGCTCGAAGGCGTACGCTTCAATGACGCCATCGCCAACGGCAGTTACCGCGTTGATGTCCACCACGTTTCCGGCGGCGGATTCCTCTTCAAATACCTCGACGGCACACAGTTGGACATTACCGCCAAAGGGCGCACCCCCGGCCGCTGGCGCGAGGAGCGCGAGACAAATCCCACGTTTTACCAGATCCCGTACCGGACAATGATTAATAACTGCTGCCCTAATCTTGTCATGGCCGGAAGGATGATCTGCGCCGACAAACCGGCCTATGGGGCGATCCGCGTAATGGTCAATATGAACCAAACCGGCGAAGCCGCCGGTACCGCCGCGGCCCTCGCGCTGAACACAAGCAACAATGTCTGCAAAATCGACCCTGCCGCACTACGCAAACAACTGGCCGAAGACGGCTCGGTCATCATATGAGGGCAAGCTTCATGAAGAACATAGGTGTATTGATTCTGGCAATGGCGTTTGCACTGGTTAACACTTCGGGAGGCGAAGAAATGGCGGCGATATATAAAATTCCGGTAACAACAATCCAAGGCGAAGAGACTACTTTACAGCAATATGCCGGCAAGGTGCTGTTCATCGTGAACGTTGCCAGCAAATGCGGCTTTACTGGTCAGTATGAAGGCTTACAGGCGCTTTATGAGCAATACACCGAACAGGGGCTTGTTGTGCTGGGATTTCCTGCCAATGATTTTCTTGGTCAGGAACCGGGCAACGAGGAGGAAATCATGGAGTTCTGCACGCTCAACTACGGCGTTGCCTTCCCGATGTTCTCAAAAATCACCGTCAAAGAGGGCGAAGATCAGCATCCGCTTTACCAATGGCTGACCGGCAAGGATACCAATCCGGTGTTTGCCGGCAAAATCACCTGGAACTTCAACAAGTTCCTGATCGGTCGCGACGGCAGGGTACTGGCCCGCTTCGGCAGCCGTGACCAACCGCAAGATCCCAAGGTGATTGACGCCATCGTCTCCGCATTGAGTGATAAATAAAGGTCGCGGCTTGATGATATTGGGCTTGAGACCTTTCAGCACTATTTAACATTTCCGGCGGTTTGCCATTCGGCAAGATCCGCTAAAATCCTGTGGTCGTCCGGCCATAACTAGAACTAGGGACAGACAAGAATGGCGCTAGCATAAGCACATTTGGCGGCTACTCAATATCAGACATTTAGTCAAACCGCCAATGCCATCGTTCTTTTTGCAATGACGCCGCCTGTGCCAAAACTGATTACGGCTTATATCTACATAACTCGTTTACAGTGAACCATTAACACAGCTATATCAGCCGGATTTATTCCAGAAATACGGCTGGCTTGACCGAGCGTTTCAGGCCGGATGCGGCTAAGCTTTTCGCGTGCTTCGTAGCGCAATGCGTTAATCTTCCAGTAGTCGATAGCGTCCGGAATAGCTACCGCCTCGGTCTGGCGGGCGCGTGCGGCGGAACGCTGCTCGATATCAATATAGCCGGCGTATCTGGACTCGATTTCAACCTGCTCGACAACTTCAGAAGAAAGGTCGGCTCTAGCACCCGGAATCTGAGCGTAACAGGCATCCGCCTGACGTAACAGCCGGTCAAGGGTCTGTCCCTGATGCCGGGTGGCACGCAGTCGCACCAGCTCGGCCTGCACTTGATGGGCAGTCGAATCTATTGAAGCGAGCGTTCCGGCGTCAACCAATCCGATCGCGCGCGCATGACCCAGCAGCCGGAAGCGCGCATTGTCCTGACGCAACAATAGCCGCCGTTCGGCGCGCGAGGTAAACATCCGGTAAGGCTCATCGGTGCCCTTGGTCACTAGATCGTCAATCATCACCCCGATGTACGCCTCCGTGCGGTCAAGCACAAACGACGACTTGTCATGCAACCGCCGCACCGCATTTACCCCGGCAACAAATCCCTGCGCCGCCGCCTCCTCATAGCCGGTCGTGCCGTTGACCTGTCCCGCAAAATAAAGTCCCGCGCAAACCTTCGACTCCAGCGTGTGCCGCAACTGCACCGGATCAACAAAGTCATACTCGATCGCATAGCCATATTGCACAATCCGCGCGTTTTCCAGTCCGGGAATTGAACGCACCATCGCAAGCTGCACCTCCTCCGGCAGACTGTTTGATATGCCGTTGGGATAAATCAGCGACTGCTCCATATCCTCCGGTTCAATAAAAACGTGATGCCGGGTTTTGTCGGAGAACTTGACGATTTTATCTTCGACCGAAGGACAATAGCGCACGCCGGTGCCGGAAATATGACCACCATATAATGAACTGCGCTCAAGATTGGCGCGGATGATCGCATGGGTTTCCGCATTGGTATATGTCATATGACAGGGAATCTGCCTCAATCCCGGCACCCAGGGATGCATGGCCGGATCGCAATGTTCCACGTGGAACATTTGGCATAGCGCCTCCGCATCCGGTGCCGTTTGTTCCACGTGGAACATTTCCCGATAACGCGCACCGGCTATTGAAAACAGCGGGGGCGGCTCTTCGCCGGGCTGCAGATCCATCGCCGACCAATTGATGCTGTTCGGATCAAGTCTGGGCGGTGTACCGGTCTTCAAGCGCGCCATGCGCAATCCCAGTAACTTGATATCTTCCGCCAGCGCTTCAGCGGCCGGCTGGTCGCTGCGGCCGCCGGGATAACTTTTGTCACCAATATGAATCCGTCCGTTCAGAAACGTCCCAGCGGTAATAATAACACTCCGGGCGTGAACTTTGCCGTTCTTGGCGGTTTCAATTCCCGCAACCGATAGTTTGTCTGTCCCTATGTCTTCAACCGATAGTTTGTCTGTCCCTATGTCTTCAGCCGATAGTTTGTCTGTCCCTATGCCGGTGGACAAAAGGCCGGTCACGGTATCGGCAAGTATATCGAGATTGGCGGTCGCGTTAAGCACCGCCTGCATGCGCTGTGCGTAGCGCGGTTTGTCGCATTGGGCGCGCGTAGCGCGCACGGCCGGACCTTTGCGCATATTTAAGGTACGAAACTGAATGCCGCTGAAATCCGTATTGCGCGCCATTTCGCCGCCCAGTGCGTCCAGCTCATAAACCAGATGCGATTTAGCGATGCCGCCAATCGCCGGATTACAGGGCATGCAGGCAATACCGTCCTGACTCATCGTCACCAGCAAAGTATCCGCACCCAGCCGCGCTGCCGCCAGCGCCGCCTCGCAACCGGCATGTCCGCCGCCAATCACAATGATGTCGTAATAGTCTTTCATTTTCCAATGCAGAAATTGGCAAAGATGTTGTCGAGCAGCTCGCTGTGGTAAACACGTCCAGTCATCTCGCCAAGCTGCTCCAGAGACGCACGCAAACAATCCGCGGCAGGTACAATCTGCGCTTCGTCGCCCGCCGCAAGCAAATCGATTGCAGCATGCAATTGTTCGTTCGCCGCACGTAAAAGCTGTGCATGCCGGTCGGCAATCGAAAGCTGACTGTGCATGCCGCCCAGCGGCACCAACAGCTCCGCCAATGCGCTCTTGAGCGCCTTCTGCTGCTGATCACGCATAACACTGGTCTTTATAATCGTTTGCTTATCAAATATTTGTAAATCAACTTGTTCGTCCAGATCAATTTTATTGAGCACGACCAGATGCGGTCTGCGGCAGATATCCTGATACAGTTTATCGTCTGCTTCGTGGAACGGCACCGACGCATCGACAATATAAATAATCAGGTCGGCACGCTCGAGCAGATCCCGCGCGCGGCGAACACCTTCCTGCTCGATCGTGCAATCGGCGTCGCGCAGTCCGGCGGTATCAACCAGCCGCAACGGATAACCATCCAGCACCATTTGCTCTTCGATCGTATCCCGGGTAGTGCCCGGCGTTGGTGAGACAATCGCCCGCTCATGCCCCAGCAGGCAGTTGAGCAGGGTGGACTTGCCAACATTCGGCAGTCCCGCAATCACCACTAATGCGCCGTCACGCAGAATATGGCCTTCCCGTGCGGTGGCCAGTAATTCCTTCAGTTGCAGTTCCGCCGCCTGCAATCCGCTGCAAATTTCCGGTAACGGCAGCTCGGGCAAATCATCTTCGGCAAAATCGAGCAAAACTTCCAGTTTTGCAGTTTCGGAAAGTATTGAGTCGTAGATACTTATGACAATACCGGACAGCCCTCCCTCAAGCTGCGCCAGCGCCATGGACGCAGCGCGGTCGGATTGTGCGCGGATCAGATCCGCCACCGCCTCGGCTTGCAGCAGGTCAATCCGGCCGTTCAGAAATGCGCGGCAGGTGAATTCACCGGGACCGGCCTGACGCGCGCCGGCGGCCAGCAGACTGTCCATAATGCGCCGCGACGCCTGCCGGCCGCCATGGCCGTGGATTTCGACAACGTCTTCGCGGGTATAGCTGCGCGGAGCGCGGAAAATCAACACGATTACTTCATCGGCTTCATCTCCATCGGCAACGGAAAACACTCTGGCGTAAAAAAAAGAACCCGCCGGACGCTGCGACGGAAGAGAACCTCCGCAAGAGATCACCTTGTCGGCAATGGCCATCGCCTGTGTGCCGGAAATACGGATTACACTGATTCCCGCCTCACCCGGCGCGGTGCATACGGCCGCAATGGTGTCTTCGTTATTGAAATTCATAGCAGAAGAAATAGCAGAAAAACGCATCAAAACAAAGAGGAAAAGATTGGTGTGATTTCCAAAAGTTTTGTCTTAAAGCCGCTCGCTGACCTTGTGTCGGCGAGCGGAAAAATTATGAAGAAGACGCTTGTAAACAAAACAAAACTTTGGACTTTCCCGAATGGCGCTAGTTTAAGCACATTTGGTGGCTACTCATTGAATCGGCTCTCACAACTCATGGGGTCTCTCTCTGCCGTCCGCTGAC
>PXDI01000170.1 GCA_003565095.1 PVC group bacterium
CGTTATGGGAATGGTCGCCGGATATGTCTGGACCGCCGCCGGTGGAGGGGTGAATGGCGGCAAACCGGCTGAAACCGTGGCCCTGCTCGCCGGTATCAGCGTTGGCGTTGTTGTCTACTTTCTGCTGGCTCTGGTGCTTTTCCGGGACGACGTACGAACGCTTTTCAGGGCGAAAGATAAGCCCCCAAAAATGAAATAGTTTGTCTGTCCCCCAATGACCTGTCTGTCCCCCAATGACCAAATGATGAAGAAATCTTTACAGCATGGTTCGGGGTGGTTGCCGCGGGGGGATATTGCGCAGATTGAAGGCGCATTAAGTCCTGCTGCATACGTACAAAGGGCATATTTGTATCGTAAGCAGCACGGGCGTTTGCCGGGGTGGGCGCGTAAGCGTTCAGGCGGCCAATGGGAGTTTAAAGAGGATTATATCCGTAAGGAGATTGAGCACAGCCGTGAATATATGACAGTTCACGATGCGGCAAAGGCTTTGTCGGTCTCGCGTCGCACAGTGCAGAACTGGATTGATGAAGGCGTACTGCCGTGTGAAAAATCAGGTGAGCATTGCGGCGGCAAGGTCCGTAACATTCCCCGTAAGGCATTTATGCAGTGTGCGGCATCCTTGCGGGCGAGGGCGAAACGTTATGAGAACAGCCGGCGTAAACAGGTGAAGCCGGTGCCTCCGTCCATGTCAGAGCCCTCCGCGGCAATTCAGCAAGCCAAAGGGTTGATGGTTCGGGCGCTTGAGATGAGATTGAAAAGCAGTGCCGCCCAGCCGAAGAAAATAGGTGCGGCCGATATTAATAAACGGCTGGAAATGCAGGGGCGGATAGAGCAGACTGTTCAACAAGCCAACGCAGCGTTTGCTGTAGCCGCGGAGATAATCGCGCGGCGTCTGCTGGAAGAGGTTTTTGATGGAAAAATGTCGCGTCCGGTGGCCGCTTTGACTTATATGCGGCTGTGCCAGCGCGACGGTATTCCCGATGAGATTGCCCGCAATGTTAGGCATGAAGTTTTCGGGGCGGGTTAACAATATAGCGATTGAGTGGTTCAACAATGCCGCGACGGGCCAGAAGAAGACAGACACAAGTTGCACAGCAGGCTGATCCAGTGCTGTCGTGCAATGACTTTTTCTTTGATGAGAACATGGGGCTTTTTAAGGCCGCCTTCGGTGCTGATATTCGTGCTTCGGATGGCGGTGAAGTTCTGCTGCAATGCCGCGAACAGAACATCGGGCGCTGGACCCGGTTCTGGCGGTTTGCCGATATGAAGCGTATCACACCGTTTGACCTGCTTGTGCGTTATCCTGACGGACGCGGTTTTCTGCGCATGCGGCGCGGTGCTGCACTGTGGACATCGCGGGTGATGGTTGACGATGGCGCAGGCATGCCGCTGGGTATGTTTGTGCTCAGGCCGTTTTCCGTGTGCGGTGCGTTTGATGTGCTTGATGCCTATGGTGCTCGTCTGTGTGTTTTGAAAGGCTCGCGGCTGGGTTGGCGGTTTTTGTTCTCGACTACAGACGGAACCGAGCTGGCGCGGGTCGAGAAAGTCTGGGCCGGTTGGCGTAAGGAATTGTTTTCATGCGCGTCCGATTACCGTTTAACGATCGATGAGGCTGTCGGGCAGGCGGATGTGCTGCGGCAAATGATGCTGGCGTCTGTCCTTTGCATCGGAATGGTGGCAAAAATCGAGGTTTAGTCTGTTATAATCCGTGCACCGGCGGATGGCAGCAAGACCTGTATGTCGCACACGGTGTCGTATTTCTTCTGATAAGCCTTACGGATAACATCGCCGATTGTTTTGGCGGCGTCTTTTTGGGTCAGCACCACGGTGCTGCCGCCGAATCCGCCGCCTGACAGACGCGCGCCGAGTACACCGTCAATCCCGCCGGCGGTTTCGACAAGAAAATCCAGCTCTGCGCAGGAATTTTCAAAATTATGGCGGGAACTCTCATGCGAATCAAACATCAACCGGCCAAATTCCGCAACACGGTTTTGCTTCAATAATTCCACTCCAATTTCCACGCGGGTGTTTTCTCCGACAACATGCGCAGCGCGCCGGGCGGCCGCCGGATCGATTTGATTGCGCAGTTTTTCAAATTCAACACTTGAGACATCACGCAAGTGTGTAACGGGATGCGGCAGCAGCCCGGCAAATGCCTTTGCAGCCGCTTCACAATGCGCACGCCGCTCATTGTAGGCGGATTCTGTCAGGGAGTGTTTTGCGTGCGTATTGCACATCAAAAGACAGACATCGCTGCTGATCGGCACAGTTACCGCCTGCAGGCTGCGGAAGTCAGTATGAACAAGCCGGCTTTCCGCGCCGAACAAGCTGGTCATCTGGTCAAGCAGTCCGCATTTCACTCCTGCAAACAGGTGTTCAGCGCGTTGACCGGTTTTCGCCAGATTGAGTTTATCTGATGTATCCAGCCCATAGAGGGCACTCAGGCACAGCGCACTGCTCATTTCCAGCGCCGCCGAGCTGGAGAGCCCGGCACCCAGCGGAATGTTGCCCAGAAACATCCCGTCAAATCCATGCGGTAATGTTGCGTCAATGCCAAGACCGTCAATAACCCCGCGCACATAATTCGACCAGGTCATCTCAGCAACTTTTTCCGGTTTTGCTATATCAAAAACCGTTTCCTCCATTATGTCGCCGGCAACCAGGCGGCAGGTGGTGGTATCGTTTGGGGAACACACAAAGAATGTTCCCATGTTGATGGCGGCGGACAAGACGAAGCCTTCATTGTAATCGGTATGATTACCCAGTACCTCAACTCTGCCGGGCGCATACGCGCTGAATACCGGCTGGCGGTTGAAATGATGCAAGTATTTTTGCTTTAAAGCGTCCTGCACTTTGGCGGTCTCGTCTGATACTGTTGTCATATTTGAAAACTCATTTCCGTATCAATTTCAATAACTCAGCCTGTTTTTCTTCCATCAATTCGCCGGTTTTCGCTTCAAGGTTCAACCGCACGAGCGGCTCGGTATTGGATGCGCGCACATTGAACCACCAGTCATCATACTCCACACTGACGCCATCCAGTTCGAAAATATGTCCGTCGGAATAGTTGCTGCGGATACGTTCGAACACCTTTTGTGTATTCTCGACTGTTGAATTTATCTCCCCGCTGGCGTGGTAGCGTTTAAGCGGTTTGATCAGTTCCGACAGGGTCTTTTTACTGCGGTCGATGATATTGGCCACACAGATAACCGCCATACTTGAGCTTTCAGTGAAATAGTTATGGCGGAAGTAATAATGTCCGCTCAGCTCGCCGGCAAAGACCGCATTATTGTCGCGCATCTGCTGTTTTATGAAAGTATGCCCGACCCGGCTCATCATCGGCTTGCCGCCATTGCTTTCAATGATTTCCTTCACGACTTTACTACTGCGCAAGTCATAAAAGATGACGCCCTTCTCGTGAGCCAGCAGATCCTCGGCGATCAGGGCGGTGATCAGATCCATCGGCACAATCTGACCGGTTTCATCGACAAAGCCAACGCGGTCGGCATCGCCGTCGAATGCCACCCCGAAGGCAAAATCGCCTTTGCGGACCAGTTGCTGCAGGTCGGCAAAGGTTTCTGATTTGAGTGGATTAGCTTCGTGATTTGGGAAAGACCCGTCGAGTTCGGGAAACAGGGTGGTGATTTTGAAAATGTCTTCCAGCACCTGCGCTTCGATGACGCCCATGGCATTCGCCATATCGGCGGCGATCTGCAGCGGGCTGCTCAGTGTCGCGGTCTGCAAGATATGCTGCTTATATTCAGGCATTATATCCAGCTTTTCAATTTTGCCTTTTTTCTGCGAAGGAGCGGCAAAATCGCCGGACTCAACCAGCTTTTCGATATCGGCGATGCCGGTTGCACCGCTGATGGGAATTGCCTGTTCGCGTGAGAGTTTGACCCCGTTCCACTCGCCGGTGTTATGCGAGGCGGTCAGCATAATCCCGGCATCGGCATGCAGTTTGCCGTTGGCATAATAAGACATTGGCGTTGAGCACAAACCGATGTCGATAACATCGGCGCCTTGTTCGTTAATGCCGCGTGCGAGGGCATCGAACAGCGGTGCGGAATGCGGGCGCATATCACGTCCGACAACCACTTTACCGCATTGCAGAAACGTTACAAACGCCCGTCCGATGCGATACATCGTATCTTCTGTCAGGGTGTCCCCGTAAATTCCGCGAATATCGTATGCTTTAAATATACCAGCCATAACACTCCTTTTGCCGTTCGCTGACTTTCGTCGGCGGACGGAAAGATCGTTTTCCCGAAAAGCTGTAAAACAGCAAAAATGAGCCCTGTTGGAGCCAAAGCAGCGTGAACCACATAAACAGGCTCAATGCGGGCTCAATTTGTTTTTGTTTTCGCTACTGTTTCTTTTTAAATTTTTCCACTCGCCGACTAAGGTCAGCGAGCGAAGTGCAGGCAAACCCTTTGGAAAACGCTCTAGTAACAAATACAAACTACCGGATGAAAATAGGGTTAAACAGTCCCGGGTTCAATCAGAAAGTGAGACGGTTCCCTGTTGTCCATCCATGGTTACAACCTGTCCGTCGGACAGTTTCTCCAGCAGTCCGTTGATTCCGACAATCGTGGGAATGCCCATTTCGCGGGCGACGATAGCTGAATGGGAAAGAATGCTGCCGCGTTCGATCAGAATGCCTGAGACTGCCGGATAGAGCGGAACCCATCCGGGGTCAGTGCGTCCGGCCACAAGAATGCAGCCGTTCAGATTCAGGTCATCTTTCGGGCTATGCACAATCCTGACCGGGGCGGTGACCACTCCCGGGCAGCATCCGGTTCCGCTCAGATCACCTTCTGCTGCCGTTATGGTGCTAAACTGCCGAAAAGAATTGCCATAATAGACCATGCCGAAAGTCTCGAAATGATCTTCGGCGGGCGGGCATTCTTTTGAGCGGTAGTAATCGAACTCCGTGCGGCGCAGTTCCGCCAATCCGCGCAGATTGGTTGTTACGGCGGTACCTTTAACAAAGTCCCACAATTCATCAATAGTGAGCATAAATACATCGTGCGGGGCATCCAGTTTGCCGGCATCCGTGAGATGCGCGCCCATTGCGTTGAGCAATTCACGCAGAACCCCGTAGATGCGTGTGCGGCAGAATCGCATATTTTCACGATTCATCACCCCTTTGCGTGCGTTTTTCAACACCTTCCTGAATATTATTTTCTTAACTGAGGCAAACCGTTGGCCGTTCAACGCGTCATCCGCTTTACCCTCGGCAGTCCGGCGGATTTGCTGCTCCCGGCCGGCCATGGCTTCGGCATCCAGTATATGTTCGTCAACATTCATGTAATTTTTCAAAACCTGATAAACGAACTCCGGGTTATCCCGCAGGGATGGTTCTTCCAGCTTCAGTTCGTTTATACAGCGAAAGCCGTAGCGTTTCAGATACTCATCCATTCTTTCTGCAATGTCCCGGCAGCGCGGGTCGCCGGGTAAAATTTCAGCCAGCCGGGCCGGAGTTGTTTCATTGAACAGGGTTGTCAACTTTGGATTCATGCGAATTTGCAGGGCAAGTTGCATCAGCATGCGTGTTGGTTCGGTACTTTCAATATCTCCGTTGCCACAGATCAGGTCGTTTTGCAGCGATTGTGTATCATCTCCGCACCAGTCACGGCTGATTTTCTTCAGCAAGCCGTAGTTGATCATAACATAGAAATCGTTCACAATCGGTGCCTGCCAGTTCCAAAGCAGTTTGTTTTCCATTTCGCGGTAGATGGACAATAGTTCATGTGGCGGGGTTGTCCTGAAATTCATTTGTTCCCATTTGGTATAAAGCGTGTGAAAGCGTACTTGAAAATTGTTGACCATGCGGTCGATCAGTGCAAAGCGGTATAATATGCGTAGGATCAAGCACAACAGTCGGGGAAATTCAATCAGCCACTTGTGAGCGGCTCCTTCTTCACCGTCGGCTTCATCCGGGTCAAATTGTTCGCGCAGTCCCATCATCGATTCCATGAAGCGCTTATTCATGCCGTATCCGGGGAACTGCTGAATAAGGCGGTACCAGTTTGCGAGGTTGTAATAGACCTGACCGTTAATCAGTCCCAGCATATTCTCAAATACATGCCGGTTGGCGCTGACTCTTTTGCGGCTAATGCCCATCACATTCGAGAAGCAGTGATAAACCACGGTATAGGCATTTTTGATAAAGCTGAAGGTCATCGGGCTGGTAACGCCCGAATAGCTTTCGATAATGTTCGAGTTATCCCATATCTGGCGGTTGCCGGCAGCCGGGCCGAAATCGGTGATGGTGGTAATCGCGCGGGTTTGCAGGATAAAAAGGATCCCTGAGGCGTTAAAGCAGAACTCGATATCCTGCGGGCGTTGATATTCGCGCTCGATTTCTAGCGCAGTATTCACGATCAGTTTTATTTGCGCTTCAGTCAATACACTCTGATGGCGTTTTGCCGGATCAACGGGTAGTTCTGTTACTCCTTTTCCGGCGGCATCATCCAGAGCATATTGACTTTCCTTATCGGCTGTTGCCGTTTCGGTTTTCCGGGTGATTTTGTCAAAGACGGTATGGTCGGCCGCTAGGCCCCCGCCGACCAGTCCTTCGCCAAGTCCATACAGGGCGGAAATAACGACGTGGAACGGATTGTTGCCGGCGGGCTCGGCGGTAAACGCCACGCCCGAAATTGCTGCGGGGATCATCTGCTGGATTATGACCGCCATAGGCACCGGATGCATTCTCAGCGCATTATCCCGGCGGTAAAGCAGTGCTCGCTCATCATATCCCGAAGCCCACACCTGCCTGATCTTATTGCAGATATCGCCGTAGCCCTTGACGTAGAGAAAACTTTCATGAATTCCGGCAAATGAATGTTTGGTGCCGTCCTCATCGCCGGCGGAGGAGCGCACGGCGAAGAAGCCCTCCGGTTGTGTGCCAATCAAAGCGGTTTGCTGCAATTCATTCTGGAGAAACTCCGGCAGCGTGGCACCCGTAATCAATGCGTGGATTTCCGCTGCGATGGCGGCAATATTAGAATCCTCCAGTTTGTCAATCAGGACTGCTATGCGGTCGTACATGCGGTTATTGTGCAAAAAATCAATAAAGCATTCTGCCGGCAATGCAATCCATTGCGGAACAGGGTGATGTTGCTGCAGGCGCAGCAGGTTAATGCCTTTTCCCCCGATTTGCGGAATGTTGCGGGTATCATATGCCGCCGGATCAAAAATGTGTTGTGTCACGATAATTCCCCGTTATTTATGGTTAAAGACTTCCGCCGAAGACCATCCCGTGAGTTCGGAGCAATTCGGCCGCCAGTAGAAAATAGAAAAATATGATATATCCTCCTCCATATGCTTCCAGCATGCGGGCGGTCTTACGCGAGGTTCTGAATCTGAAATGCAGCAAACCGCCGAGGCACACGAGGAAGAGCACAATCAGTCCGCTGTAATAGAAGGTGCCCAGGCCCAGATAGTAACCGACGATCCACGCCAGAACCGTGTTCAGCACCCGCAGCGCCATTGCTACATATCCGGCGGTATATAGACCGAGGTGTTTCGAGTAACTGTCCACTCCGGCAATTTCATCCTCCGGCAGGCGGATTTTGCGTGAGATTTCCCAGTTGGCGAAAGCAAAAAAGTCTGCGGCGGCATATGCCCAGAAGAGCCACGGGGCTTCCCAAAACGGCCTTTGCATCGTGAAACTGAAGATCGTAGCGGTCATCAGCGGCATAATCAGCATATGTGCGATGGCATAAATAATAAAATGCGCTTTCAGCCATTTGCGGATGAAAAACTCATGCAGCATCACCCAGGAAAACGCGACGGTCACGGTGACCGCCACAACCGCCGGCCAGCCGCTCCACAAAGCGCAGGCGAATTCCACGGCAATTGCTATACCGCCAAGAATTTTAAGGTGGGTAAGCGTTATCAATCCTCGCGACAAGACCCGGTGCGGGTAATTTACAACGTCATCGGCATAATCCTTATGCTCATCAAAGACCCGCAGATGAAAAAATATGCAGAACAGGAAAAGCATACCGACGGGAGAGAACCATCCGATCCGCAGTGGTTCATCAGGATTTCCCAGAACCTGTGCCAGAAACTGGTTGGCGATAAAATAAATAACGACCATAGTGAGATGGCTCTGTAGCGGGAAGCGTTCGGCGAAATAGGCGCTCAAGCGCCGATGAAAGGGGCTTGCCTGGTTTAGGTCATCAAAACGGTTCATAATCTACCTTTCGTTAAACGGCGGGTTAATTCACCGTAATCAATTTTGGCATTATGACGGGGATCAAGCGGCAGCGGTTTATTCGTAAAGACAATCCGGTCAGCCGGGATTCCTGCGTTATGCAGCATCTGTTTGAAATCCGGCATAGGTGCGCTTTCGATAATGATTAGCAGGTTCTCATCGTGTTCAACGGCGGCGACCTTTGCGGCTGACGGCAGTAGTTCTGCCACCTGTTCTTCGACCAATTGAGCGTGCAGGAGTTTTTCTTTGCAAGTGATAGTGGAATGTACTCTGCCGACCAGCCGGAATCGTTGCTGTATGTCAAAAAAGCCTGTATCACCCATACGGTGCCACAAAGATCCTGCATTATCAATTAACTTATTGTCAGCAATGGCATCCGGATTGCGGAAATAATCCCGGCAGACATGCGCTCCGGCAACGATCAACTCTCCGGGTTCGCCCGGCGACTGTTCGAGAGCCTCCCAACCATTAAACACGATGCGGCCTTTATGAATGCGGATGATTTTAGTTTGCAGTTGTTCGACCGGTTTACCGCAGCAAAAGCCCCTCCCGGTGGCGGCCAGACGTTCTTCGAGACTGATGGAGGCGACCGGCTCGGCTTCGGTTGAGCCGTAGACCAGTTCTATCGCGGTGTCGGGAAAGGCTTCACGCCAACAGCGCAGTTGTGAGTTCTCAACCGGTGCGCCACCGGTTAATATTCTGTGCAGGGGGACCGGTTCTGCGCCGGCCGTGATTGCTTTTGCTATGCTTTCAATAAACGGCGGCGAGGCGGTGCAGGTGGTTACGGCGTGTGTCCGCATTTGTTTCAGAACGGCTGCTCCATTGGTGGCCGCTACATTTTTGAAATCAATATCCGGGATGACCGAGGTAATTCCATCGGCCAGGTTACGCAGGGCGAAAACCGGGAACATGGGCATATCGATGTCATCCGGGGTATATGAAAACTCGGTGTGCAGTGCCGCATATTGTGCGGAAAGAAAGCCGTGGGTGCGGTTGGCGCCTTTCGGGGTGCCGCTTGATCCGCTGGTAAAGGTGATTAACGCCGGGGCGTCCTCTGACGCAGGCTGCCAAACGATATTATCGGAGGTCGCGGAGGTCACAGCCGCGGGACTCTGCAGAATTGCCGGCAGACTAAGTTCGGCCGGTATTTTTCCGAAGGTCCTGCCGGTGGTCAGAGTGATCCTCAGGTATCGCAGTTGCGGCTGCAGCAGGCGCAATAAATGACTGCGGCCTATACCGGCAAAACCGGCCGGTTCGGCAAACGCTGCGAATGCGCCAATCTTCTTAAGAGGAACCCATGGGTCAACGAAGACCGCAACGCCGCCGCACATGATAATAGCGAGCATTACGGTATAAAGCTCAATGGACATCGGAATCATCACAATCATGCGCTCACCCGGCTTCATACCTGCGGAGCGTAATACTGTGGCGGTGCGGCAGATATCCTGCCACAGTCCGCCAAAAGTGATATTCCGGCCGTCGGGCATAATCAGAGCCAGGCGATCCGCATACTGTTCTGCGGAACCCCGCAGATATTCAACTACATTCTTTTTGCAGTAGCACATAATTGCGAATAATTTCCGAGCTGTTGCCGTCCAGGCGGCGTGAATCGTTGGTTTCATGCATCAGGCACATCAAAGCTTCATCATAACCATAAGCGGCGGTTTGTTGAAAAGCCCGGCACATCAAGGCGGCCCCCAGTCCGGTTCCGCGGAATTCCGGCAGAGTGCCAAGCGATTTTATGCAGACGCGCCGGGCCTTGTTTTTATTCAGCAGAAAGCGCAACGCGGCCAGTGGTCCGCGACTGCCGCGCATGGCTCTGACGCTTGCGGCATAATCCGGATAGCAGAAAACAAATCCGCACTCGCGGCCATCATTTCCGCAACAGAACTGGCACAGCCCCGGTCGTAACAATCTGTCTGTCCCCACGTAAAGGTGCTTGAATTCTTGCAGATCGATCGGGGAATAATAGCGGTTTTCGGCAAAAATGGCAGATGAAAGCCGGTAAATCACTTCCAATTCGCTGTCCATCCGGTCGATGCGCAGATTCCGGAAGGTGTAGCGGTTGCGGACGGCTCGGTTTAAATACGGTTTCAGTTTATCTGCCGCCTGCTGCGGTGATTTAATGCGTGATGAAATATAACGGTCCGCAATTTGATATCCGCATTGCCGCCATAACTCATTGTAATAGGGCGGGTTCCACGGTTCTTTGAGAAAAGGGGGAATCTTCCATGGTCCGTCAGCGAAACGGTAGCGCTGCCAAGTGTTGCCATCCATTGGCCCGAGAACGGTCTTCGCTCCGAATTTTGCCAGCCATTTCTCTGCGGTGTCCAGCAGTATCCTGCCTGCTTCAAGATTGTTTTCTGCCTCAAAAAACCCGATATACGCAGTTTTGTCCGGGTTTATGCCGGCTAGACAGCGGGCGATCGCTACCCCGTTGTTTTCTGCGATAAATGGGGTGCTTTTCCCCTGTGCAGCGTTTGAGAAGACGCTTTCTTGCACTTTTTTATATAAATCTGGAATATAAAGGCGGTCATTTGCATAGATTTTGCCAGGCAGTCGCAGGAACGAATCCTGCGCGGCTGTATTATCACGGGCGTTTACTACACGAATCATTTTGCTTTAGAATCCTTTCAGAAAAAGATCAAGATCGCGATTGAAAACATCGGCCCATAGGTAAGGCTGCCACAAGTCCAGCATTCCGGCCGTTTGTCCGAGCGCGGTTAATGCGCCAAGCAAGATAGTGAAAAACACCACGAAATATTCTCCCTTGATATACGGGAATTTTGCGGCTGTTTTAATGCCGCACCATACCAACAAAAGGCCGGCTAGGGCAATCAGCATGACTGATCCGGCGGCAGGAGTGCTGCCGGTGAATGCTGCCGCGCCGAGAATAACCATCAGCATGGATAATGCGCTTGCCACCTGCCTGATATTCCAGCGCATAATGTGTCTGTCCCCGGTTTGGGATTCAGTTTGAATGACTGCGCCCCAGACTGACGGCAGGAGCAGCGTGCTGACATAGGGGCCGAACCAGAAAGCAAATGCACCGCTGATATTGGCAATCAGCACCAATGCGGCCGCCGGGATTGCAAGAAATACGATTCGCCGGTAAGCGCGGGTCTGTCGCTGGCGCATGCCGGAAAAAGAGAACAGCAGTGTAAACAGCAGAATTGCCGCCAGCAGCGGGATTGCCCAATCCGGTGAACCGAGGCTCCATGCGCCGAAAACAATCAGCGACAATTCCAACAGCTCCTTGGTGCGCATCATTTGTCCGATCCGGTTGGTCGCCAGCAGCAGCATAAGCAGCAAAGTCATACTGAAAACCTGCACAACCATCTCCATTTCCGGTTTTGTAATGACTTTAAGCAGGATAAACGCGGTAAGCAGGGGGACATACAGATTATCGCGGCCGCCGGTTGAGACGGCTTCAACTCCGGCAAGCAGTGATGCTGCCAGAAATGCCGACGTGCCGGCATGCAGGGGGCTGAGTTGTCCACCGGTACGCAGCGGAATATAGACCGCCAGAAAGCTGACCAGCCAGAACAGCAGAGATCCTTCCAGGCTTTTATGTTCCTTTACTCCGCCGACGCGGTAATGAAACCGTCCGTACTTAGAGCCGACCAGCGCGGCGGCCGAATCGGAAAGTGCCAGAATCAAAATACCTGCCAGATAGAGCCAATAGCGTCCGGCCGCCATCCAGAAAAGCAGCGCAACAGCGAATGGATAGTAAACACTTCCACTGCTTTTTCTTTCCACTCCGCTCAGCGCTTTAAGTTTTTGTGTCTTTTCGCAATACCAGAAAAACATTCCGAACATAACCGCCAGCAGCAGAACGGTTGCGGGGCTGCTGACCAGAAACGGGAACAACAGGCAGCCCAGTCCGCCGCCAAGATGGATTGATTTACGTGCGGTTTCGGCATCCAGATTAAATTTACGGGTAAAATACTCCACTAGTGCTATCACTATGGTGAATAACACCAGCAACACAATAGCGCCGTATAGATCAGATATCATTTATTCACTTCGTCAACATGAAATGCGCTATAGAAGAATGCGCGGTCACGCGCGAACAGTTGAGCGGCCGTTTCTTTCAAAGGCGTAATGGAATTTGTATGCTCCGGCGGGCAGGTGCGCGGCACCAGCATATTCCAGTAAGCCAGCCGGGCTTTGTTATTGGCAGTGTTAAGCAGGCTGCCGTAAAGTGCGGCCGAGGCTGCCGGATCAAGGTACTCAAAGATATCCGAAAGGTTGTAGCCGTCAAATCCGCCGTCAGCGAAATGCCGTGCAGCGTCCTCAATGCCGCCCTGATAGAGAGTCAGTTTTGCGGCATTCTCACGTATACCATTTAGAACATCCGGCCGGGTCCAGTCGGGACGGGCCTGAGTGAAACTGCCGGTCAGAATATATTCAAGATAGGGGTTGCTATGGGTTTCCAGCAGTGTCAGAGCCTGTTTTGTGCGGTTCAGGATTCTTTCGCTGACGGAACCCTCAACGTATCTGAAAAATTCCGGATCACGTCCGAGGCGGCCCATCATGGTGCGGCTGAAAAAGAGCTGGAACAGAAAGCGCCAGCGGCGGTTGTTCCATTTTTTATCGTAGAATTCGATCCGTTCATTCCGGCTGCGTTCAGTCAGCAATGCCGCAACGGTTTTGCGCGCATGAATCAGCGGCAGGACGCGTTTACGGAAAATAGAGAAAAAACGCTCGAAGCGGCCGTAATGAATAATGCCGTTTTCGATGCCCGGGCGGTTTGCGTCCCAGAATGCGCGCGTGTTTGCCGACAATTCATTACGCAACTGAGAGTAAATCTCGACCCGGTTGTTAGCGGGTGAGAAACCCAAAAACGCCATGGCTGCTGCATCGTTCATGTGCCGGATGGCCTTGATTCTCAATTCAACGCACGCCAGTTGCGGTTGGCTCAGGTCGGCGGCAATCACTTCCGCGCCGCAAGCGAGCATATGCAGGCTGTTGTCACCGGCCGAAGCAATCGAAAGGATTCGCATTCCCGGGGCAGGACGCAGTGCGTCAAGCAGCAGGGAACTGTCCTCCCAGCAGTTTGCATAGCGCACCTGTCCAAAATCAACCCGGTCGGATACGTCCGCCGAAACACCTTTCATTTACTCCTTATTCCTCCGGTTTACGATGACGATAACGCGCGTGGGCGGCGGCAAACTGGCCGGCGGCCAATGCCGCGATAATGGAAATTTCTCCGGCCAGAATTGTTGCGGCACATATTTCCGCAAATGCGCGTGCCTTGCCCGATCCGGCGCAATTCAGCATTTTCAGGCAGGCCTGGGCCACCGGCAAATGCGTCCCGCCACCCAGCGTGCCGACGGTCAGGTTGGGCAGGGTAACCGACACGGCCAGGTCACCGTCTGAATTGACGGTCATCTGGGTAATGCCGACGGCGGCCTCAGAGACGCAAGCGACATCCTGTCCACAGGCAATAAAGAGGCCTGCGAGGGCATTGGCATAGTGGCCATGCACGCCGATGCTGCCGCTTTGCACCCCGCCCAGCGCCGACACCCGGCAATATTCACTCATGGCCTCCGGGGTGGTGTGCAGATAGCGTTTTACCAGCGTTGCGGGAACAACGGCCGAAGCTATCACCTTTTTTCCGCGCGCTCCCATGAAAGAGAGCATGCTGGCTTTCTTGTCACCCGAAAGATTTCCTTCAAGATACCACTGTTGCGGTTTAACCGGGCTGTTGGCGACAATATGCCGGCAGACATTCTCTGTGGCAACGGTAACGATGTTCTGTCCGGCAGCGTCTCCGGTGGTATACTCGAAAATTAGATAAACCAGATTGCCGCAGCAGGAGATTTTTATGTCGATCAGCTCCCCGTGGGAGGTTTTCTGTGCGATCAGTGTCTGAAAATTTTCCGCCTGTTGCATAACCCAGTCCGTAAAAAGGGCGCATTCAGCCAGCGACTGGAAGGCGAAGCACGGTGCGCGGGAGACTGATTCCGTCAGGCACATCACACTGGTTCCGCCTGCGCGGGAGATAACGGAGGTGCCGCGATGATAAGAGGCAACCATGGCGCCTTCGGTAGTTGCGAGCGGAACCATATAATCGCCGTTGGCATACAGGCCGTTAATACGCAGCGGGCCGATCACTCCGACGGGGATATGCGCGTAACCGATAAAATTTTCGATATTCCCCTGGAGCGATTCCGCGGTCGGCAATCCGTTTGCGCCGTCCAGCATTTCCGCATCAATATCATAGTGCTGTTGCATAAAGCCGCGGCGGCCGGCGGCGGAATCACATGCTGCTCCGGCGGGAAAGCGTTTGGGCAGGGGCGCTGTATCCGGGCTGCGCGGACTGATGCGCTCGATCAATTGTTCCTGCGGCATGATGCCGTGTATTCTTTCGGCGATCCGTCTGCCTTGAAAGATTGACTGCGCCATATGCCCCTCCAATAATTATTATTTTGCTGTTCGACTGATGTACGTCATGATGCCTTGCGCAAGAGCCTCGGCGATTTTCTGACGTTCTTCGGCAATTGCCAGCCGCGCTTCATCCTCAGGATTTGACAAAAATCCGCATTCTACCAGAATAGCCGGGCAGGGGGCGTCTTTTAGTATGGCATAGCGTGCCCGCCTGACTCCGCGGTCATAAAATCCGGCATGCCGCACCAGAGCGGTCTGCGTATAGAATGCCAGCAGCATATTTTCCTTGTCAAACCGGTTGCCGTCCGCTTTTTCGGTATTGCGTGCGTTACCGGCGGTGGAAGCTTTGCCGGTCACGGGCAGGATAAAAGTTTCAGCGCCGTTTGCGTTGGGATTGGCGGCTGAATTTAAATGGATGCTAACCAGGATATCGGCATTCCATTCGCGGGCCTTTGCGGTTCGTTGGGCAAGAGTGAGCTCATTATCCTTATCTCTGGTAAGCCGGCTTTCGATGCCGGCGGCATCAAGCAGCCGTTTTGTGCGGCGTGCGATATCAAGTACGGCACGTTTCTCCTCGATTTTGCCGGGGCTGACGGCTCCGGTATCTTTGCCGCCGTGTCCGGGATCCAGCACAACCAAAGTAACCGGGCGGGAAAGCTTAATATCCCGCGGTCGCAGGATCGGCGCCAGTGTTTGCTCGGCATCGTCACGGCTGAGCATCCACTTCTTTTTCGACAACTGCGGAGCGTCATGCAACCAGACCAGAATGTTATTGATTGTAAGTTTGCGGCTGTCTTTTTCGAAATGCAGTGAAGTAAACGCGCTTTCGGTTCTGAAACTGCTGGCGGTAATCTGTGGTTTTGGGAAGCCGTAACGGGAAAGAAATTTGTCCAGCGCAACTTCTCCGGCGCGCACCGGCAGCGCGGAAAAGAGACACAGCGCGAGCAGCGTACCTGTTGTTATTTTCAGCATTTATCAAATTCGGCGGCCAGGATTGTATGGTCTGACGGTTTTTCCATCAGCCGCGGCTCGATATCTATCCAGCAGTTTAGGGCTTTTTTGCACAACGGTTTTGTAACCATGATATGGTCGATTCTCCATCCCATGCCGCGTTTGACGGCGTTGGGGGTACGGTAATCAAAAAAGGTGTATTGTCCCGGCTCGGGGTGGAAATTGCGGAAAAGATCCGTAAAGCCCCATGCGACGGTGTCGGCGAACTGTTTACGGACAGCTTCATGAAAGCAGACATGCTGCAACTGCTTTTCGGCATTATGGATATCCGGGAAATCCGGCGCCACATTCAGATCCCCGGTCCAGAGCAGCAGATCACTTGGTTTGAAATGCCGGGAGAAATACTGTTTCAAGCGTTTCAGCCATTCCAGTTTGTATTGGTACATTGCATGGTCAATTTCGCGTCCCTGTGGAACATAAGTATTTACAACATGCAGTTTGCCGAAGCGTGCATAGGCCATCCGCGGTTCATCCGCCGGTCCGCCATCGTCCAGTCCGAATGAACATTGATCGGGGGGCTTTTGTGACAGGATCGCCACACCGTTGTAGGATTTTTCGCCGCGATAGACCGCATGATATCCGAGGGCGTTGAAGGGCTGTTCCGGAAAATCGGCATCAACCACCTTGGTTTCCTGGAGGCAGAGAACATCCGGCTTATTCTTTGTCAGCCAGTTACACACAATATCGAGTCGCGAGCGGACGGAATTGACATTGAAAGTGGCGACAATCATACGGTTAGCGTTCCTTTGAAGACATGTACGGCCGGGCCGGTGAGGGTGACATCTGTAGCGGTGTCGTCGGCATCCATCTTGAAGTCGACCTGTAACTGATCGTTTCCGGCGGTTTGCAGGGAGACGGGGGCTGCCACCGTTTTGAGGCGAGCCGCGATCAAAGCGGCGGCCACCATGCCGGTACCGCAAGCCAGCGTTTCTGCTTCAACGCCGCGTTCATATGTGCGGATACGCAGGGTGTTGTCGCCGGTCTTCTGGATGAAATTGACGTTCGTGCCGGCCGGGGCGAAGGTTTCATGGTAGCGGATCGCTGCGCCGATTGCCGGCAGGTCGATTGCATCGATTGCATCTGATTCGATTACGGCATGCGGGACGCCGGTATTGACCTGATGGCATGTAATGCTGCGGCCGTCGAAATCGAGGTCAATATTCATCCGCCAGCCATGCGGAGGAGTCATATACAGTCTGACATTATCGCCGCATATATCTGCGCGCAACTTTCCGGCTGCTGTATCGAAAGTCATGTGTTCCGCGGCGATATTCAGATCATACGCCAGCCGTGCCACGCAGCGTGCGCCGTTGCCGCACATTTCCGCCTCGCCGCCGTCGGGATTGAAAAACCGCATGGTGAAATCCGCCTGCGCAGAAGGCTGAATCAGGATAATGCCATCGCTGCCGATGCCGCGCTTCCGGTCTGCTATACGCAGCAGGCGGTTCTTCTCGGAGCAGGGGAATGTTTGGTTGCGGTCATCCACGAGGATAAAATCATTGCCGGCCCCGTGCATCTTAAAAAATTCAAACTGATTAGGTTTGTCTGCCATTTGCAGTTCCTTATTAAAGGTTATAGCGAATCCAATCGCTGATGACGTCGGAAAGTGAGCGTTCTGGTTGTGGGTGGCGGACTGCCGGGGTTGCCGGCATTTCCTTGAGGCGCACAAAGTCCGCCAGAATCCGCAGGCCTTCATCGCGGACGATATCCATGGCGTTGTCATCCTCTTCGCCCTCCACCAGTCTGCGTTGCAGGTCATGGAGTTCCTTTTCCGCTTGCGCCAGCTCACGTCTTTTCTGAATGTTGAGCGTAACTGACTGAGCGCTTTGCATTTTTTCAATGCGTTCCAGCAGCATGGCATACGACTGCCAGCGTTCACTTTCGTTACGGCGCTGCTGTGATAGCTTGCGCAATGAGGGAATAACGGTGTGCATATTACCCCACGGCATATATGCTGCGCGACCAACCGCCGACCACTGCATCGGGTTGGGCAGGCTGTCTTCGCCGAGTTCCATATATTCATAAGGCGAAGGCAGCACTATATCGGAACTGATGCCGCGCACCTGGGTTGAGCTGCCGTTGATGCGATAAAACTTTGCGCTGGTGACCTTGATGGAGCCGAATGCCGGATCGCGGCCGAGTTCAACGATCGACTGCACGGTGCCTTTGCCGTGAGTCTGTGAATCGCCGACAATGATTGCGCGGCCATAATCCTGCAGGGCTCCGGCCACAATTTCCGAAGCCGAGGCGCTCAGGCGGTTCACCATAATTACCAGCGGTCCGTCATAGGCCACTTTGGGATCGCGGTCAGGCAGCACGCGCAGCCGGAAGCGTTCCTTTACCTGCACCACCGGTCCGGTACGGATAAAGAGTCCGGTCAGGCGGATGGCTTCCAGTAATGATCCGCCGCCGTTACCGCGCAAATCAAGCAGAACTCCTTCCACGCCTTCTGCGGCCAGCTCGGTCAGGGCCGCTTCCACGTCGTCAGCCGAACTGCGGTAGTCGTCATCATCAGCTTTGGCTTTCAGATTGGCATAAAAAGCCGGCAGGCGGATGATGCCCAGTTTGCGTTCATTGCCTTCGCTGTCGCGCATGGTACGTGTTTCTGCTTTAGCGGCCTGTTCTTCAAGTTTCACCTCGTCACGGATGATATCAACAAATTTCACTGTTGATCCGGTCGGATCTGAAGCCGGAATAACAGTCAACACCACCCGTGTGCCTTTCTCGCCACGGATCAGGCGCACTACGCGGTATAGCGGCAGGTGCATAATATCCACCGGTTCTTCATCATTCTGTGCAACCGCGATAATACGGTCGCCGGGGCGCAGGCGTCTTTCGCGCCGGTCCTGATCGGCCGGCCCGCCAGGGATCAGCCGCACCACCTGCGCGGCACCGTCATCCGAGCGCAGCAGGGCGCCGATGCCCACCAGTGAGAGGCGCATTTCGATATCAAAATCCTCTACGGCGCTGCGTGATAGGTAGGAAGAATGCGGGTCGAAGGTGCGGGCCACGGCGGAGAGATATTCGCGCAGCACCCATTCGGAATCGTTCCCGCGCATGATCGACATAAAACGTTCGTAGCGCCGTTCGATGCTTTCCCGCGGGGAGAGCCGGGGATCAAGAAAGCTTTCATCTTCGTCTTCATCTTCCGGCTCCTCATCATCAGGGTCACTGAGTGCGAACTCGTCGGCAACGATCCTGCGCAAATACTCGTTTTTGATACGTTTACGCCAGAGCTCGTCGCGTTCTTCATTCGATGCCGGCCATGGTGATTCGCGGCGGCGCCACTCATATGCAAGGTCCGTTTCGAGGTCGAACTCACCGGCCAGCAGATTGGTTACAAAAGAAAGACGCTCGGCAACGGAAGCATTGAACAAATCAAATGCCTCGACCGCAAAATCAACATTTCCGGCATTCAGATCCGAATCGAGCCGTGATTTGTAGGGCGTCAGTTGCTCGATATCTGCGGGGCTGAAATAGATTCGTTCGCCGTCGAGGGTGCTCAGGAAGTTAGTCCATGCGCGCGGGGAAAGGGCTGCGTCAAAGGTTCTTCTGTCCAGGTGTTCGGCGGTCATCCGCCGCAGAAAGCGCGGCACGATTGTTTCGGCCTCGGTGGGGGCGGTCAGTTCTGTAGACGGCGGGTCGCTAACCGTGCGTGCCTGATGCGTCGGCAACAGCATATAGGCGGCGGCAACCGCAAGTAAGCCCGGCAGCAGCAATTTATTCAAATCCAGCTTCATCAGGCATCCCCTCCGAGCAGTACCTGTTGCATTTGATCCATCTGGTAATCAATCGATCCGTCAATAATCATATCGCCAACCTGTATTCGTATTCCACCCATCATACCCTTATCCACCCGTGCATTCAGCAAAACTTCCTGTCCGGTTATCCGCACTACTTCGTTGCGGATCTGCTGCAGGCGCTCATCATTGAGCGGCACTGCGCTGACAACTTCGCCGGTCAACCGCCGGCTGGTAAGCGCCATTTCAGAAACAATCTTATCCCGCAGCGTTTGCAGTTCATTCAATAAACCGCATTCCACCAGCATCAGCACCAGATGGCAGACATCCGCCCCGGCCGAATCAAACAGCTCCTGCAATGCGGCATCCTTGCCGTCCGCACTGACTGCCGGATCTGACAGAAACGCCCTGATTCCGGGGGTTTGGGCAATCAGATTGATTACCGCCGAAAACCTGCCGGCAAAATTCTCCGGATCGCGCATGGTCATTACCAGTTGCGAGAGGGCTTTAGCGGTTTTCTCCAGATTATGCTGTTTTTCTTGCGACATTGGTCTTTTTCAAACGATCGACAAAATCATTAGCGAGTTTTTCGTGTTCGGTTTCATCCAGTTTGGTCTTGATGACCTGGCGTGCAATTCTGAAAGAGAGGGTCGCGACGGTGTTTTTCAGGTCATCCATACTGCGCTGCACTTCCCTGTCGATATCAGCTCTGGCCTGTGTCATGGCATTGGCCGCCTCGCGTTTAGCAGCATCCCGCGCCTCATTCTTCATCTGGGCGACAATCCGGTGGCCTTCGGCGATAATCTGTTTGGTTTCATTGCTGGCCTGGGCCAGTTTCTCTGCATGCTCCTTCTGCATGGCTTCAGCTTCCATACGTGCCAGTCTGGCCTGTTCCAGCGAATCGCGGATAGCGCGTTCGCGCTGGTCCAGCAGGCGTTGCAGCGGTTTGAAAGTAAAGCGTGCCAGCAACGCAAACAGGATCGCGAATGTTATCCACGTCCACACCATCAATCCGCTGTCAAAAGAAAGACCGTCCACGATTACTCCATTAACTCAATTGATTCGGTAACGCCTGGCGGCAGCAGAGTTTGTTCGTGATGCACTTCAGCCTGCCGGCCGGAATTGATCAACATAATTGCAACCAGCAGGGCATACAAACACAGCGCTTCGATAAAAGCGATTGCCAGAATCATCAGCCGCTGGATTGTTTTTGCGGCTTCCGGCTGCCGGGCGGTGGCTTCCACGCTTTTCCCCGCCAGAATTCCGATGCCGATACCTGTACCCAGAGCGGCCAGACCGATTCCCAATCCGGCACCCAGCCAAGCCATTCCTACCGCATCCATTATTTTGCTCCTTCTGTTGCGTGCTGTGCAGCCAGCGCGTCACTGATATACATTCCCGCCAGCATTGTAAAAATGAAAGCCTGGATAAAACAGACAAACAGTTCAAAGCAGGCCATGGCAACCGCGCCTACCAGCGGCAGTGCCTTCAGATACCACAGTGCTGTTACCTGCAAAGAAATAAAAATGAGAAGCAAGGCGTGTCCGGCCATCATATTGGCGAACAAACGTACCGCCAGGGAAACCGGCTTTGCCAGCCAGCTTATCACTTCGATTGGTGCGACCAGCAGACCGATTCCGCGCGGCAAGCCTTCCGGAACAAATTTCCGCAGGAACCCTTTCAGTCCGTGAATCCTGATATCGACAGTAATCACAATGGCATAGACCATAATGGCGAGGCCTACGGTGACGCTCAGGTTTGAGGTGGCGGCCTTGAAATGATGCGGATCGGGGACCATTCCCAGCAGGTTTCCAACGAGGATAAAAAAGAACAGGGATGCCAGCAGCGGTGTCCAGGCTTTGGCTCCGGGGCCAAGGTTGTCGCGCGAAACATTGTCATCGATAAACTGATACAGTCCTTCGAACAAATTCTGGAAAGTGCCGTGGGCAACCGGTTCCTTGCGGCGGAACGCGAGGGTCAGCACCGTGAAAGCGATCGCGGCGGCCAGCCATAGCAGCAGCACATTATTGGTGATGCTCATGTCTATGCCGAAAACACCGGGCAGCTTTATTACTACTATGCGTCCAATCTCATGCATGGTTCATTCCTGATAAATGCGTTAACAATACCACGACTGAACGCCATGTGCAAAGGGTTTTCGGGTTTGGGGCTGTTAACTGACGCAGACTTACAAGTGAAAAAGCGCTTATTTCAGAACCCGCCCCGCCGAGCTTGTTCCGGCGGGGCGATCAGAAATAGTAATCAACAAACGATCTATCCCCAAAATAGGGAAAGTCCAAAACCGCATTCTTGCTTGACGGCTTCGTGCCGGTTGACTACCGTCCCCCCCGTAAATGCGGTTTCCGGCAGCAGCTGCTGTCCGGCAGGTTTATTGCCCGCAGGTTGCGGGCATTTCACGATTTAATGCATTCGCCGACTGATTTTTTCGTCGCTTCACAAGTGGCGCTCATCACCAATTAAAGGTGAAAAAATGACCAGGTTCCATTTAAATATTGCAGTGCTTTGCGGTGCGGGATTGCTGTCGATGCTGTTAACGCACTGGCTGGGGCGCCAGGTGTTTCTGGAAATGCCGGTTTCGACTGATGAGGGCAGCTATGTTTTTCAGGCCTATGCCTTCCGCGATGGCGTGGTATCGCGTCCCTATCCGCCAATGGGCACAATGATCCGGCGACCGAATGATATGTTGATCATGGACCGTGAAATTGGGTGGACTTCACGTTATCCGCCGGGTCATGCGTTGTGGTTGCTGCCGGGCACATTCTGGGGTTCACCACGGAGCATGGTTACGCTGGCCAGTGGTCTGGCTGTGTTTGGACTGGGCGTAGCGGCTTTGTTTCTGGGTATCCCTGTCTTGGTGGTTCCTGTACTGGCGCTGGTATCGCCGTTTTTTCTGCTGATGTATGGCACACTGTTGAGTCATACCAGCGGCTGGGTATCGGTTGCGGTGCTGCTGGCTGCCTATATCCGCATGCGGCAAACCGGGCGATCTGTCTATGGTGCCATTGCCGGATTGGCCTGGGCGCTGCTTTTCCTGAACCGGACTTATACTGCTGTACTGCTGGCACTTCCTTTTGCCGTGGATTCAGTCGTGCTTCTGGGCATGCGTCGCAATCGGGATGAATGCCGCCGGGCGGCAGTTTTCGGCGGTTGTGCCTTATGCGGGATTCTGGGGTATTTGTTTTACAATTGGCTGGTAGGTGGAGATCCGTTCACGCCGACCTATCTGTTTTACGACGCGACACAAACGCTGGGGTTCGGTCGTCGGCACCTGCATGGGTTGCCCGTCGATCATAGTTTCGTGCGTGGGCTTCAGAATGCCTGGACGAATCTCTTGACCTTGGACAGTTGGTTAACCGGAGTTCGTTTCAGTCTGCCGCTGTATCTGGTGCTGGCCGGGATAGGCTGGTCGAAGCGCTGGAGCCCCTTGCTGCTGGGGGGGGTGCTCGCCCTGATTGGCGGTTATGTATTCTTCTGGTTTCCCGGTCCGCGGCATATCGGGCCGGCCTACTATTTTGAGCTGATGCCGTTTTTGCTGTTGCTGGCGGGGCTTGGTATCAAACGCTGCTTATCGTTGCTGGATACAAGGTCAAAGATGCTGGCCGGTGGGGTTCCCGCGCTGGTCTTGCTGCTGCTTGTGACCGGCAGCGTGCGATTCCTGCAGGGGGAGATGGCATACTTCAACGAAGAGCTTGGTTCTCAGGCCCGGATCGCACAGACATTGGCAGAGGCGCCCGAAAATTCCTTGGTTTTCTTTCAGGATATTGAATATCCGCCATTCGGAAAAATCACGATCAACGAGCATGGTGTTGACAGTGATCCGCTGGTAATGGCAATGCCGCATCCTGACAACGTGGCAGATATCTTGCGGTTCTATCCTGATCGGGCGGCTTTTCTGCTTTCAGGGTGCGCTGTGGATCGACTTTTGCCGGTTCCGGCTGCCGACGGCAGTCTGCTACGCGTTCGCGAGGCTGTGAGCATGGCGCATTTTACGGGAGAAAACGGCAAAACGGGAGATATTCCGGTACGCAGGGCGGTGCATGGGCGGCATCTGGCCCAGTATCTGGCATTCGGTTTCCGGCAGCATCTGCCGCCTGGCAGGTTCATTGCCCGTTTTTATTTTGAAGAGACGGTTGGAGCTGAAGGCACTAGAATTGATGTTGCAACTGATCTGGGGCGGACGATCCTGGCGAGGGCGTATCAGAAAGAATCAGAAGTCCCTCACGTACATCAGTTGTCATTTGAAATTGTCGGTGATGATTTTATTCTAGTGGAACCGCGTGTGTTCTATGGTGGGGATGGTACGGTTTCCTTACGTAGGATCACTTTGCAGTCGGCTCCTTGTGCCGACGCATAAGGGGCAAAATAGCATATCCCGCGGCGTTGTACGGGCTAGGGACAGACAACTTATTGGTCATAAAATCCGATTTTAATGGTCAAATAACGCCTTCCGGTATGTCTCAACTGTCTTTTTGTACAAAAATGTACACAAAGTGCATGCTGACGATAGTTTGTCTGTCCCTGCTTTTGCTGCTTTCTGCTTTGCTTTGCCTGTTTTACTCTCATGCTCAAAAACACGAATTTTTGGACAGGAACTAAACAATCCTGCCTTTGTTCATGGTGTATCTGGTTCCGGCTGACTCGCCGGTGCGCGGGTCATGTGAAACCAGCAGAACCCCGCCTCCGTCAGTGGCGAATTCCACGATATAGTTCATCACCTCGGCGGCATTCTCGTCATCGAGGTTACCGGTCGGCTCGTCGGCCAGCAGATACGCCGGATTGTTTATCAGCGCCCTGACCAGAGCGACGCGCTGGCGCTCTCCGGTGCTGAGGCTGCCGGGCTTGTGATGCAGGCGCTCGGCAAGGTTGAAGCGCTTTAAAAGCTCTTTAGCTAGCGCAAGGCTTTCCGTGCCGGCCAATGCCGCCAACATTACATTGTTGATTACATCAAG